>CAXGSZ010000480.1:0-2637 GCA_964012455.1 uncultured Alphaproteobacteria bacterium | reverse complement strand
GATGCCGGCACCGACCCAAACTTCTGTCATGCCGTATCCCGAAACAGACCGGAGCGGCGCCAATACTTCCAATCCGCGCCGTACCACAGGTGTGGCGCTGTGCATACCGGCAGCGAAAAGCCCGGTCCGGAGGCTCGATACATCGCGTGGATAGGCTTCCTGGGCATCGGTCAACCCCTTCAGGTGGGCTTCGAAACCGTGCATGATCGTCGCTTTCTCTCGCATTACTAGATCGAGGCACTCATCGGGATCGAAGGTCTCGGTGATGATTTGGCGCGCACCAGTCACAAGGGCCGCCAGCGCGCCTTCTGAATATCCGAAGGCGTGGAACAGTGGGAGGTAGTTCAGGATCGTATCGGTCGGCGCGATCGCCAGACGAAAGCACCGGTCTTCGACGTTTCGAAGCAATTTGTGGGTATGCACAACGCCTTTCGGGAAACCGGTCGTACCGGACGTGTACATGATGATGACCGGGTCGTCAGGGTCGACCGACGCGGCGCGCGCGGCAAGTTCTGCGTCGCTGATGGCCGCGCCCATCCGCGTTACCGCATCCCATGAGAGAGTTCCGGACGCCGTCTCTTCCCCCACGATAATGACATGGCGCAACATCAGGAAGCTGGGATCGTCAATGGCTTCGTCCGACGTCGGCAATGCGATGACGTCGCGGACCATCTTCAGGTAATCGATAGGACCGCTGCGGTCGTGGGTAATCAGAAACTTGCTATCCGATTGACGCAGGACGTAATCCAAGTCGTTCGTCCGGAACCGCGTGTTGACGGGCACCATGACCGCACCAACCTTTGCCAACGCAAATGCGATGAAAATCCAGTCGTCGCGATTGTTGAACCAGAACGCGACATGGTCGCCCTTCTCGACGCCAGCTGCCATCAATCCCTTGGCGGCACGGTCGACTTGCGCAGCTTGTTCGGCAAAGCTGTAGTGCTTTCCCTCGAAGACCAACGCTTCACGATTACCAAACCGCTGCGCTGCATCGTCCACGAGATCGCCAAATCGGCGCTTTTTGTACCAGTCCATCGTCGTAGTTTCTCCCTAACGAATGATCTATGCGCGGTTCTCGCGCTTTGCCACGGGGCTTATGACGTCTTAGTTAAAGAGTGTCACACAAAGTCGATGGAGGAACCCCGACATGAAGGTTTACGAAGCGGTCCTGGAACAACTGTGGAGTGCCGGTGTAACGCATTTCTCGGGCATGGTCGGTTCGACGTCCGCGCCTTATGCTTCCGCGCTCGCAGCTCAGAACCGGGCGCGCTATGTCGGTATTCGCCACGAGCAGGTTGGCGCGTCGATCTTGGATGCGACAGCGCGGCTGAGCCGCCGTCCCGGTGTTCTGATGGTGCACGGAGGTTCCGGCCTGCTGGCGGCGAGCCTCGGCGTCGCGGCGGCGGCACTCGACGGCACCCCAATGATCGTCCTCAGCGCGACGCAAGAGCGCAGGGCCACGGAGAACGGCTGGTGGCAGACGCTCGACGTGCGGAAACCGGTCGCGGACTTCGTCAAATTTCAGACCCGCGTTGAACGCCCCGACCAAGCCGTCGTCGCCGTGCGCGATGCGCTGCGGGAAAGCGTTTCGGGAAAACCGGGCGTCGCGCAGATCGATGTCCCGATCGATGTCTCAAATGAGCAATTGGGCGCAGACGACATGCCGACCCCGGTGACGGCGGCAGCACCCCTGATCCGCTCCTTTCCGGACCCGGACCGGGTCGCAAGGGCCGCTGCCTTGCTGCGGCGGGCAGAACGTCCGGTTCTGTTAATCGGCGGCGGCGCGCATTATTCCGACGCTGGGGAAGCCGTGATGCGACTGGTGGAAGCCGTGCATATGCCGGTCGTGAACTCGCCAACCTCGCGCGGCGTGTTGCCGGAAACACACCCACTGGTGCTCGGATGCGCCGGTATCATCGGTTACGAGCCGGTCGGTGCCGCTATCGAGGAGGCGGACCTTGTTCTCGCGATCGGGTCCCGCCTTTCTGACATCCAGACGTCCCGTGGTGACTTATTGCCGAAGGATGCGCCCATCATACAGGTCGATATCGATCCTTCTGAAATCGGACGCGAACACCCCGTTGAGATCGGTATCGTCGCGGATGCCCGAGCTTTTGTGGAGGCGCTGGGCGCGGCGCTATCAGGCAAATTGCCCGAAGTTTTGGACACGCGCCGCACATGGACGGCGTCGCTGGCAGAACGCTATGCGAAATGGCGCGATGATTGGATCACTGCCGCGCCGGATAACGGATATGTGCAGCCGCAGGAGATCGTGGCCGCGCTGCTTGAGCAGCCGCCCGAGACGATTTTTACCCACGGCGCCGGCGATCATGGGTTTTACGGATTCATGGTGCCAGTTGATCCGCCGGGCACACATCTCGTCTCGACGCGTCTTGGCGCCATGGGATGTGCTCTCGGACTTGCGATGGGGGCGAAGTGGGAACGCCCGGAGCAGCCGGTGATCACCTGTATCGGCGACGGCGACCTGATGCTGCAATTGGGCGACCTCGAGACGATGGCACGCGAGCACTTGCCCGCGGTACTCGTGGTGTTCAACAATTTTCGGCTCGGCTCGCAGCGCAAGCGGGTGGAGGCATATGGCCCCGTTATCGGTGTTGATCACGGTAATCCAGATTT
>CAXGSZ010000479.1:0-2643 GCA_964012455.1 uncultured Alphaproteobacteria bacterium | reverse complement strand
CATGTTTGGCCATATATAGGGATGCCGGCGTGATGTCACAAACCGGAAGTTCACTCATGACGTTTTCTGGTAACATAAATTTAGTTGATGCACGCGAATTGCTGTTTTATCGCATGCACGAACCGGCGCAAAAATAATCACTATGAATTCGCCAACTCAGATGACGCCCCCTGCCTGGCTTTCCTCCCTTGCGACTGCTGTCCCTCGCCACGCAATCGATCAAGCAGATGTCGAGGCGTTTGGACGGCGTCTATTCCGGGACCGCCCAGAAGTATTCGAGCGTCTCGCCAGCGCCTACACGAACGCCGATACTCCTGCGTTCCACTTGAGTGGTACGAGAATGCGAGAGGGTGGAAAGACCGCACGCAACTGTTCATCGACAACGCTGTGGATCTTCTTTGCGAAGCGGCGGAACAGGTGCTGTTTCGCACCCGCCTGCATCCCGGACAAATTGACGGTGTCGTCACGATAAGCTCGACTGGCCTCGCAGTGCCAAGCCTGGACGCACTGGTAATGGAAAGAATGCCCTTCCGGCGAGATCTGCAGCGCCTTCCGGTTTTTTGACTTGGGTGTGGCGGCGGCGTCCTTGGCCTGTCGCGAGCGGCCGCTTTAGCCCGAGCCGAACCGTGCAGTTATTGGCTCCTGCTGGTCGTCGAATTATGCGGTCTCACATTCCGCAGTGCCGACCTCTCTAAGAGCAACATTATTGCCGCCGCGCTGTTCGGCGACGGCTATTTTTTCGACGGAAGGTGACGGTTGTCCCGTTATTGCAAGCGGAGAGTATTGTTGGCCCGACTCGCTTGACGTGATGGGGTGGAACATCGAGGAAGATGGGTTTGGCGTCCGATTCAGCAGAGATACCCCGCAACTCGTGCGCGGCGAACTTCGTGCCGCAATGGACCGTTTCCTCACTGGTGTGAATATAACTTTGAAGTCGATAGATCAATTCGTCCTTCATCCCGGCGGTGCCAAAGTAATGGATGCCTTTAAAGATGCCTTCGATATCCCATCGCAAGGATTGGAAGATGCGCGTTCGATATTAAGAGAGTTCGGTAATATATCCGCAGCCACTGTCCTGTTCGTGCTTGAACGGTGCCTCGCGCAATCGCCCCCTGGTAGACGGCTGCTCAGTGCACTAGGCCCAGGATTTACGGCGGGATTTGCCATTTTAGATTCTGCACAATTATAACATTGCTGCAGACAATAGTCCTGGCGGTCGCGTTGCTTCGCCTTGCCGAACTGATCTACGCCAATCGAAATTCATCGCGGCTGATCGCGCGCAGCGGCGTTGAATTCGGACGCAAACACTATCCGCTCTTCGTGCTCCTCCATGGTAGCTGGTTGGTGCGCCTGCTGTTGGTCGTACCTGCTGACGCAAAGGGCAGCATCGCATTGCTCGCGCTCTTCGTCCTGGTGCAATTCTGCCGCCTTTGGGTGATTATATCGCTCGGTCCTTATTGGACGACACGTGTTATTTCGGCACCCAATTTCTGTCTGGTTCGGCGCGGTCCGTACCGGATCATGAAGCACCCGAACTACGCCGTGGTTTGCGCCGAGATCGCAGTTCTCCCTCTCGCCTTCGGTGCCTGGTAACTTGCCCTGCTCTTTAGCGCCCTCAATGCCGCCCTCCTCTACTGGCGTATCAAAATTGAAACTGCGGCGCTTGCCGCGCGTCGCGGTAATACGTTCGAGATTGTGTGTTAAATCCTGCAAGAGGGTTATAATGCCACTAGAAATCGGCCGAAACCAAATCATGAATCACTCACACCACTATCACGGCGTGGGGATGGGGTTAAAGGATGGCGGATACAGAAAAAACGTCTCTCGGCGATATCTCGCTGCTTTCTGATTTGCCGGAAAAAGCGCTTGGCGAAATATCCAAGCGATGTAGCTGGCGCACGTTCGCAACGGGAGAACAGATTCTCGACCGGCAAAGTGCTAGCTGCGATCTTTATTTCATCGTCGATGGCCGCGCCCGTGTGGTGAATTATGCCCTCTCAGGTCGCGAAGTCACCTTCGATGACCGAGAAAGGGGCTCCTATTTTGGAGAACTCGCGGCGCTAGACGGCGAACCCCGGTCCGCCAATGTGGTCGCCCTGGAGGAGACGGTAGTCGCCATCCTCTCCCAAGAAGGTTTCCACCACGTGCTGATAACCTATCCGCAGGTGGCCGTGCGCATTCTTAAAAATCTCGCGAAAATCGTCCGCATCTCGACGGACCGGATTATGGACCTCAGCACACTTGGCGCGAACAATCGCGTTCATGCGGAATTGCTTCGTCTCGCCACGCCCAATGTCGATGACGATAACATGGCTCGCATTTCGCCCATCCCGATTCATGGCGACATCGCGAGCCGGGTGAGCACGACCCGCGAGACCGTCGCCCGCGTGTTCAGTGACCTGACGCGAGAAGGGATCCTACAGCGGGACCGGGACGCCCTGGTTATACTCGATGTCGAACATTTGACCGATATCGTCCAAGAAGTCCGAGGCGAACGCGATTAGCTGATTGACCGGGGCCTGCCGGCTCCATATGTTTGAGGTGCTTGTTCCGGCGGCTAAAATTTGGGGCCCGTAGCTCAGTTGGTAGAGCACCTGACTTTTAATCAGGGTGTCACAGGTTCGAAACCTGTCGGGCCTACCA
>CAXGSZ010000478.1:0-2653 GCA_964012455.1 uncultured Alphaproteobacteria bacterium | reverse complement strand
AATTACGGCGAGACCCGCCCGGCCGGCGCCGCTCGAGAGCGCGTAAATCGTGTCACTCACCTGCCCGCCCTACTCCGTCGACCAAATCCCAGCCAAGGGCGACCAAGACATTATCTGGATTTCTTCCCAACCGAAACGGTTCGCCGGCACCCAGCCCATCATTAAATCGTCGGGATCGAGATTCTCTATTCCCCCGCGCAGACGGTTACAATATCCCTGCTTGGGTGCGACATCGGACAAGCCCAAGAATTGTCGCACCTCCTTAGGCGAACACTTAAAATCCATGTTTTTTTTCATGGTCGCCAATCCGAATTGGGGTTGTAACCCACGCGTTGAAAGGCAAGGTATAGAAGCCGCTCGGACCCCGCAACGCCGTTCGCCGAAAGACCCCACATGTCCCGCAACGAGCTCGACCGCGAAACCAGTCCCTACTTGCTTCAACACCGAGACAACCCGGTGCATTGGGTCGCATGGAGTGATGATGTATTTGCGCGAGCACAAGCGGAAAACAAACCGATCCTACTCTCAGTCGGCTATGCCGCTTGTCATTGGTGCCATGTCATGGCGCATGAAAGCTTCGAGGATCCCGAAATCACCACTTTGATGAATGATCTCATGATCAATGTAAAAGTCGATCGTGAAGAACGCCCGGACGTCGATACGATTTATCAATCCGCATTGTCCATGCTCGGCGAGCAAGGCGGCTGGCCGTTGACCATGTTCCTGACTCCGCAGGGCGAGCCATTCTGGGGCGGCACCTACTTTCCCCCAACACCGCGTTATGGACGACCCGGCTTCGCCGATGTTCTTCGAGCCGTCGCCGGAACTTTCCGGACCGCGCCCGACCGGGTGAAGAAAAACGTCGACGCCCTGAACCAGGGTCTCGCCCAAATTTCACAGCCAATCGGTGGAGACGGCATCCCGCGCAGTCTTACAGATCAGGTGGCCCAGCGCCTTGCCAACGAAATCGATATGTTTCGCGGCGGCATAAAAGGCGCCCCTAAGTTTCCTCAAACAAGAATTTTTGAACAGCTGTGGCGCGCCTGGAAGCGAACCGGCGACCCGACCTTTAAGAGTGCCGTGATCACCAGCCTTAACAACATTTGCCAGGGGGGAATTTACGACCATCTTGGCGGCGGTTTTGCACGCTATTCCGTGGATGAAATGTGGCTAGCGCCGCATTTTGAAAAAATGCTCTACGACAACGCCGAGATCATTAAACTGCTTACCCTCGTGTGGCAGGAAACCAAATCCCCACTTTTCGCGACGCGCATTGCCGAAACTGTCGACTGGCTTCAGAGAGAAATGATCGAAGCAGGCGGCGGCATCGCGAGCAGCTTAGACGCCGACAGCGAAGGCGAGGAGGGAAAATTCTATGTCTGGAATGCGGCCGAAATAGACGAGATCCTCGGTGCCAATGCCGACGCCTTCAAACGCTATTACGCCGTTGACCCGCATGGAAACTGGGAAGGCAAGACAATCCTTAATCGCCTGCATGACATGGATTTGCAGAATGCGGAAACCGAAGCGCAGTTGACCGCTAGCCGCGCCCGCCTCCTCGACGCTCGTGCGAGCCGAATTCGCCCCGGCAAGGATGACAAAGTGCTGGCGGATTGGAATGCGTTGATGATTGCTGCCCTCGCGTTTGCCTCGCGGTCGTTCGAACGTCCCGATTGGCTCGAGATCGCCCAGAACGCTTACAGCTTCATCCAAACGAATATGACTTCGGAGAATAGGTTGTTGCACAGTTGGTGCGCGGGCCATGCCCGTCACCCGGCCACACTGGACGACTACGCCTCAATGGCGCGAGCATCCCTCGCGCTTTTTGAGGCAACCAGCAACATAGCATATCTGCGCGACGCCGAGTTATACGTCGAGGCCGTGGATCGCTATCACAAAGACCCGAACGGTGCATATTTCTTTACTGCAGAAGACACGCCGAACCTGATCACGCGCACAAAGAACGCGAACGACCATGCAACCCCGTCGGGGAACGGCACTCTTGTCGAGGTTTTTGCCCGACTGTACTATCTAACTGGCAACATGGACTATCGTGACCGCGCGAATAACATCGTCCGGACGTTTGCGGGTGAAGTCGCACGTAACTTCTTTCCACTCTCGACACTTATAAATTCCAGCGAATTTCTGGACCATGGCCAACAGCTCGTCGTGGTCGGCGACCGGAATGAGCCCGAAACCCATGCCTTGCTTCGCGAGATCGAAAACCATTCATTACCGGACCGCATTCTCAGTATCGTCGACCGGCCGGACGACCTACCTCCCCTACATCCTGCCGCGGGCAAGGACCGGGTCGACGGCAAACCAGCTCTCTACATTTGCGAAGGGTCGGTCTGCGGGCTGCCGATAACCGATCCAGCTACCTTGAGCGCTGCAATTGCAGGAACGACCTAGTTCATACGGCGCGGTAATGTCGACAGCCCATTCGGTCCCATCTTCTTTCTCGTCGAAGACGGCCATCGCGTGCCCGTACAGTTTGCCGGCGGCCCGTCGGTGCGGGCCCTGAGATCAGCGAAACAACCGGCAATTGGCTGAGTATTGCCTCGGCAAACGACATGCCTTTGATCTGCCGCTGTTACCGGCAACCTGTCCGTTTCAGGCACAGCTACGCGACGGCATGATCGACATCCCTTAT
>CAXGSZ010000477.1:0-2664 GCA_964012455.1 uncultured Alphaproteobacteria bacterium | reverse complement strand
CACGGCCGGGTTCCAAAATCATCTCGGGCATCTGGTTGCCGAAATGGTGCCGCATGGATGCAGAAATCGTCTCACCATAGCGGGCGACGGCAGGCACCTCAGAGAGATAACGTGCGGGCAAGCCGCCGCCGAGATTCACCAGCCGAAGCTCAATCCCGGTTTTCTCCAGCGAACGGAACAGGCCCGCTGTCTCGGCGATAGCCGCATCCCATTGTTCCGGATCGGTCTGCTGGGAACCGACATGGAATGACACCCCATAGGGTTCCAGTCCAAGATCGCGTGCATCCTTCAACAAGGCTTCGGCGATTTCGATACCGCATCCGAACTTCTTTGACAGCGGCCATTCCGCGCCGTCCCCCTGTGTCATGATCCTACAGAAGACCCGGCTGCCAGGGGCCGCACGCGCCAGTTTCTGGAGTTCCGCCTTGCAGTCGAAAGCAAAAAGGTCGATGCCCGCAGTTCGCGCGCGGGCAATATCAGCTTCTTTCTTTATCGTATGACCGTAAGACATGCGTGACGCCGGAATGCCGAGCCGCGCGCAACCCTCCAACTCCGCGATCCCGGCCACATCAAAACATGCACCCTCACGCTCCAAAGCAACGATGATTTCATCTGCTGGATTGGCTTTGACCGCATAGTAAATACCCACCCTCGGTAGAGCCTCCTTGAGGAGCCCGTAGCGTTCGACCACAAGGTCGAGGTCAAGCACCAGGAAAGGTGTTACTTTTCGTTTCTCGCTGAGAAATCGTTCGATCTTTTCGCTCATGTCCGTCTCGCAAGGCGATTGTCACTCGACTTCTGTCGACGTGTCGCTGAGAGCTAGCTTTCGTCGCGGTCCGTTTCGACGTTTTCAATGACGTCGTTCACATCGTCATCGTCGCCGCCCACAAGATCGCTGGTATCTTCTGGCAGCGACTCATCGTCCTCGAGCGTCTCTTCGTCGATTTCGTCCACTTCCAGCTCAGTCGACTTGACTGCCGCCGCAGCAGTCGGGATTGCCCTTGGCGCACCTGAGGTGCTTCGGCTGCGGCGGCCGCGCTGGTTCGTCTCTTGCTGAAAGACCGTCTCGCATTTCGGACAGGTCGGTGGCTCCTTCAGCATATCGTAATACTTGGCCCCACAGTTTTGGCAGGTGCGCTTCTTGCCCCATTTCCGTTTGGCCACAAGCGTACTCCTTCGAACGAACCGAAAATCTGGCCGGCCAATTGCCATGTTAAAGGGTATCTGTCAAAAGCAAAATTCAACAGACGCGAATACTTGATTCCGGTTAATCCCCGTTGGCGCGCGGATGGGCACTGTGCTAGAGACAGTCGCGCTTCGCTTAGACGCATTTGAATAGGGTGAATGGCGTGCGGAAATGCGTATCTCAACCAGTTGCGGCATTATATGGCACAGCGGCTGTGCCAGGCGATAAATCGGCCTCTCATCGCGCTCTCATGCTCGGCGGTCTTGCCGTCGGCGAGACGCGGATCGAAGGCTTGCTTGAAGGCGAGGACGTCTTGCGCACGGCTGCGGCGATGCGGGCGATGGGCTGTGAGGTTGAGACGCTCGGATCAGGTGCTTGGCGCGTCGTGGGCGTCGGAGTTGGTGGATTAGCAGAGCCAGAGGACGTTCTCGATATGGGTAACGCCGGTACGGGTGCCCGGCTGCTGATGGGTGTCCTCGCGGGCCATAATATGACGGTATTTTTGACGGGAGACGCCTCGTTGCGCTCGCGTCCGATGGCGCGGGTGTCCACGCCGCTTGAGATGATGGGCGCCGAATTCATCACGCGGGAAGCCACCCGGTTGCCGCTCGCCATTGTCGGCGCGGCGGACCCCGTGCCGATCGAATATCGTTTGCCGGTGCCGTCCGCGCAGGTCAAATCTGCGATCCTCCTGGCTGGCCTCAGCGCGCCTGGCGAGACGACGGTCGTCGAACCGGAAGCCACGCGTGACCATACGGAGCGCATGTTATGCCATTTTGGCGCAACGGTGCGTACTGAGACGGCGGAGGATGGCGCCGGCCGGATTACCCTCGTAGGTCGACCGGAACTTGCCGCTGCAGATATCGTCGTGCCGAGAGATATCAGTTCGGCCGCGTTTCCCATAGTAGCGGGCCTGATTACTAACGAGGCGAACATTTCTCTGCCTTGTGTTGGTCTCAATCCACACCGCAGTGGTCTCTTAGTTACACTCCGGGAGATGGGGGCGAATATCGAAGAGACGAATGCGCGAGATGTTGCGGGTGAGCCGGTCGCGGACTTAGTGGTTACCTCTGGACCGCTTTCGGGCGTAACGGTACCGGCGGCGCGTGCGCCTTCGATGATTGATGAATATCCGATCCTCGCGGTTGCCGCCGCCTTTGCTGAAGGGGATACGCGGATGTGCGGGCTTGGTGAATTGCGGGTAAAAGAGAGTGATCGTCTCGCCACCGTGAGAGACGGATTGGTTGAAAATGGTATTGACGTGACCATCGAGGGCGATGACCTGATTGTCCACGGCCGTCCCGGCGCAGTCCCTGGAGGGGGAGTTGTCGAGGCACGTCACGATCATCGCATCGCGATGAGTTTTCTCGTGATGGGCGTAGGCACGGCGGATCCTGTTGGTGTTGACGACATGTCTCCGATCGATACCAGCTTCCCTGGCTTTCTGCTGTTGATGAATGAACTTGGCGCCAGTATTG
>CAXGSZ010000476.1:0-2674 GCA_964012455.1 uncultured Alphaproteobacteria bacterium | reverse complement strand
CCCGCCATATCAACGACTCGATTTAGCGAAGGAGCAGGACTCTGAATATTGGCGCATACGAATCGGTTACACGCGGCATTAAGGTCGTTGTGAAGCCGTTCTACCTCGACGATCAATCGGAACCGGACGAGAATCATTTCGTCTGGGCCTATCACGTGGAGATCGTCAATGATGGGCATGAACGGGTACAGTTACGTACCCGGTATTGGCGCATCACGGATGCGTTCGGCCGCGTCCAGGAAGTTCGGGGCCCGGGTGTCGTCGGCGAGCAGCCGGTGCTCGATCCGGGAGAGGCATTCGAGTATACAAGCGGTACGCCGCTGCCGACACCATCCGGAATCATGGCCGGCACCTATCAGATGGAAGGAACCAACGGCGAGCAGTTCGACGTCGAAATCCCGGCTTTTTCACTGGACAGCCCCCATCAGGCGGTAAATTTGAACTAGATACCGGTTGAAAGGACTTACATTGAACCTGAAGAACGAGGACTTAAGCGGAATTTCCGCGGACTAGGGCGGAGGCGCCGTGGACGATAATGTCTCTCGAGACGAGGTTGAGGCGGCTGTCCGCAAGCTCATCCTGTGGGCGGGCGACGATCCTGACCGGGAGGGCCTGCTCGATACTCCAAAACGTGTCGTCAAAGCGTTCGAGGAATTCTTTTCCGGTTACTCAATCGATCCGACGGAATACTTGGAACGAACTTTTGAAGAAACCAACGGCTACGATGAGATGATCGTGCTCCGTGATATCTCCTTCATTTCTCATTGCGAGCACCACATCTTGCCGGTCGTTGGCAAGGCGCATATCGCCTACCTGCCGGAAAGTCGTGTTGTTGGTATCAGCAAGCTCGCGCGCGTTGTCGAAGCGTTTGCCAAACGCCTTCAGATTCAAGAGCGGATGACCGCTCAAATCGCCAATGCTATTCAGGATGCCCTGCAGCCTCGCGGTATTGCCGTGGTGATCGAGGCCGAACATCAATGCATGACGACCCGTGGCGTTATGAAACCGGGGGTTTCCATGGCGACGAGCCGGATGCTAGGCGCATTTCGGGACGATGCGAAGACGCGTCTAGAATTTGAATCAATCATCGGTAAGCGCCCCGCAAATCGCGACTAGCAGCAGGCCGCTGGACAAACCCCGACCATGAACGGATCATGGTGGCTCCGCGATACAGCCTGGACCTGTGAGACGTGCTCGATTTCCGGCCCATTCTCTTCATTACCGGCTTGCTGATGCTTCCCCTGGCGGTGGCTATGTGCCTCCCCGCCATTGCTGACGCAGCGGCGCTTAATCCCGATTGGCAAGTCTTTGTCATTGCGGCCGGGTTCACCCTGTTTGTGGGCGGTATCCTGGCGCTTACCTGTCGTGGCAACATCCGATCGATCACGCCCCGACAGGGGTTCGTTCTTACCACGACGCTGTGGATTATAATTCCCGCCTTTGCGGCATTGCCCTTCGCTTTTGCGGAGCTTGATCTCAGTTATACCGATGCTTTCTTCGAATCGATGTCAGGTCTGACAACCACCGGTTCGACGATCATTCACTCCCTCGATGCCGCACCGCCCGGAATACTGATCTGGCGGGCACTTCTGCAATGGCTCGGTGGAATTGGCGTGATCGCAATGGCAATCGCTATTCTACCCTTGTTGCGCATTGGCGGGATGCAGCTCTTCCGTATGGAATCTTCGGACCGCTCGGAGAAGGTTTTGCCCAGGACGACCCAATTGGTCGCCTTCATCGCGTTTATTTATCTCGGCGCCAGCATTGTTTGCGCCGTAGCCTATTGGGCCGCGGGCATGTCTGGCTTCGATGCAATCGCCCACGCCATGACAACTATCGCGACCGGTGGCTTCTCGACCTACAATGCCTCGCTCGCGCATTTCAAAAGCGCCACGATCGAATATATCTGCGTGATTTTCATGTTGATCGGAAGCCTGCCATTCGTCCTTTATCTAAGGGCCATTCGCGGTAACCCAAAACCGCTGTTTCGTGACGACCAGGTACGTCTGTTCCTGCTCATTGTCATCATTGCGGTGCTCGCCTTGGCGTATTACCGACACGCCGCCGGGACCGATATATACACCGCGTTGCGCGAGGCGGCGTTTAACGTGGTCTCGATCATCACCGGAACAGGCTATGCGACAGCGGATTATAGCACCTGGGGACCATTTGCCCTAATCGCGTTTTTTTTTCTGATGTTCGTCGGCGGATGCGCGGGTTCGACCACATGCGGTATCAAGGTCTTTCGGTTTCAAGTGCTCTACGCCACAGCAGTGACGCAGATCCGCCGGCTACTCGAGCCGCACGGTGTTTATCTCGCGTATTATAACCGACGTCCCATACCGGAGGAGGTTTCTGCTTCCGTTATGGCGTTCTTTTTTCTCTACGCGTTGAGTTACGGCGTCATCGCGACAGGTCTCGGATTGCTCGGCGTTGATTTCCTGACGGCAGTCTCCGGGGCGGCGACAGCAATCTCTAATGTGGGTCCTGGTCTAGGCGAGATAATAGGCCCGGCGGGCACATTCGCGAACTTGCCGGATAGTGCAAAATGGTTGCTGTCAGCCGGCATGTTGTTGGGCCGGTTGGAGCTCTTTACCGTAATTGTGTTGCTGATACCTTCATTCTGGCGCGACTGAATTTACTTCAGGAATGCCGCTAAATGCTGGCGTATCTG
>CAXGSZ010000475.1:0-2681 GCA_964012455.1 uncultured Alphaproteobacteria bacterium | reverse complement strand
TGGATACACTTGCTGAAATGCAGCAGCGCGGCATTGAGCGAATGGGAGCCGTCAAAGTATTTTACATGGCAGGGGCACCAATCCCACCGACAGTCGCGCAAGCCTTCGTCGACATGGATATTTTGCCGCAGAACGTTTACGGCATGACCGAGAATTCATCACATCACTATACCTGGCCGGACGACCCGCAAGCGGTCATATGCGAGACCTGCGGGCGCGGCGGGAAAGCCTACGAGATCAAAATTTTCGACACCGAAGATTCGGACGTGGAATTGCCACAAGGCGAAGTCGGCCACATTGCAGGCAAAGGCGCATGCCTGATGCTGGGCTATTTCGATAACCAGAAAGCAACCGAAGAGAGTTTCAACAAAGACGGCTGGTTCCTCTCCGGCGACCTCGGCCTGATAGACGAAAACGGCTGCCTCCGGTTCGTGGGACGTCTAAAAGACATCATCATACGCGGCGGCAAGAACATCCATCCAAAGAAGATTGAAGACCTTGCGATCAAACATCCAAATGTGGAGAAAGCGGCTGCGTTTCCGGTTCCGGACGAACGCCTGGGAGAGCGCGTATGCCTTGCCGTCATGCCGACCGGTGGCACTCCTGAAGGCCAGAACGTACTAGGCCATCTATTTGATGAGGGCCTATCGATTTACGACATGCCCGAATACTACACGGTGATGAGTGACTTCCCGCTTACCGCAAGTGGCAAGATACTGAAACGTGAACTCGCAGAATGGGCGAAAGAGGGGCGCATTTCACCGGACCCAATCCGCTTCAAAAAACCCCAAGCCTGAAGATTTTATAGTCGACAGAAAGGAGAACGGTATATGTCCGTTGAACTGACGAGACAGGGTGAATTTGCGATCATCACGCTCAATAGGCCAGAGGCCCTGAACGCCCTCAGCTTCGAGATCGTCGGCGAAATTGGTGACGCCATCGCCGAGGCTGGCAATTCAGACGCGCGTGCCCTGATCATCACCGGTGCCGGCGATCGCGCTTTCAGCGCCGGCGCAGACATCAAAGAGCTTTACGGTAGGACCCTGGCCGAACAGAAGGCTTCCGCACATCGCGGCCAGCGCCTGTTCGCGCAGTTAGACGACATTCCGATTGCTTCCATTGCGCTAATCAATGGATACGCATTTGGTGGCGGAATGGAATTGGCATTGGCCTGCACTTACCGCTTGGCAACACCGAATGCCAAGATGGGCCTGCCGGAAATCAAGCTCGGTCTGATTCCGGGATACGGCGGGACGATCCGCCTACCCCGCCTTATCGGTGAGGGGCGTGCGCTCGACCTTGTGATGACGGGCCGGACCGTCGGCTCGGAAGAAGCGGAGCGAATTGGACTGGTAAGCAAGATCGTGGACGGCGATGCCCCGATGGATGCGGCGATTACCTTTGCCAGACAGTTCACCTGTTATTCACTGCCGGTTTTGAAGCTTGCGCGGGAGTCCGTAATGCGCGCACTCGACGTCTCCGTCCTGGAAGGCCTAAAGATCGAAGCCGATCTAAACACCCTCGCCTTCCAGACCGAAGATTCGCTCGAAGGTATGAACGCGTTCGTCGACAAGCGCGACGCCGTATTCAAGGACCGCTAGGATGAGCAACGGCGCCGTTATTGTCACGGGTGCAAGCCGAGGTATTGGAGCCGCCCTGTCGATCGAACTCGACCGGCGCGGCTTCACCGTTGCAGGATTGTCTCGGTCAGGTGACGCACCACTCGGATGCGCTGACCCATCCCGCTTCATCTTGCGCAAATGCGACGCGACTGATGAAAGTCAAATCCGTGACAGCTTCGCCTGGGTCGCGGAACAGGCGAGCGGCATAAAGTGTCTAGTCAACAACGCGGGCTTGCATACAAATTCCAAGAGTCAGGAACTGGAGCGGAGCGACTTTGAGCGTGTAATGGAGATCAACGTGACAGCCGTCATGCTGGGATGCCGCGAGGTCTTTCCCTATTTCGAGAAACAAGGCAACGGTTTGATCTTCAATATGGGGTCGTCTTTCGGTTGGATCGGTGCGCCATACAATCTGGCCTATTGTACGTCGAAAGCCGCCCTCGGCGGCATGACCCGTGTCCTCGCAGCAGAATGGGCAAAGTACAATATCCGGACGTTGAATATTGCCCCAGGCTATATCGAAACGGACCTGAACAAGGAATTCCTCGAAAACGAGAAAGTGAAGAATTTGCTAGCCGAGCGTATTCCAACAGGTGGGCCTGGAAAGGCTGAGGATGTCGCGAAATTGATCGCCGCGTTGCTTGTTGAAGACATTCCATTTATGACAGGTAGCACGGTCTACCTGGATGGCGGCCAGACATTCGCACATTAACGCCCGGACACGACGGAAAATGCTCGTATTTGACCGCCTGAAATCCCAGATCGACTTGCCCGAAGAGGAGCAACTTGTCGTCGACAGCGTGCGTCAAATGAGTCGCGATCGTATCGCACCTCGCGCTGAGGACTACGACAAGTCAGGTTCGTTTCCGTGGGACAATGTAAACGACATAAACGAGCTTGGCTTGAACGCCATGTTCATCCCGAATCAATACGGCGGCGCCCAGACCTCTTTCGCCTGCTATCTGGAGTGCGTGAAAGAAATTACCGCCGCCTGCGCAGCGACGGGGATCATCTGGGCGACCAACTACCACGCCATGAAACCGGTGATCGATTTTGCGA
>CAXGSZ010000474.1:0-2690 GCA_964012455.1 uncultured Alphaproteobacteria bacterium | reverse complement strand
AGCTAAACATGACTGCCAACGCGATGAGTGAGATCAAGCTCCAGGTGATGTGGAAGCGCCTTTTGTCGGTTGTCGAAGAACAGGCGCAAACCCTGGTGCGTACGGCGTTCAGTACGTCCAGCCGTGAAGCCGGCGATATTTCCGCTGGCGTCTTCGACCTCGACGGACAAATGCTGGCGCAGGCGGTGACGGGAACACCGGGGCACATCAATTCCATGGCGCGTTCAGTGAAGCACTTCCTGGATGTCTTCCCGTCGGAGACGATGAATGAGGGCGATTCCTACTTCACCAACGATCCCTGGAAGGGGACGGGGCACCTCAACGACCTCACCATCGTCTCACCGACGTTCAAGGATGGCCGGATTGTGGCGCTCTTCGCGTGCACGAGCCATCTTGTCGACATCGGGGGCCTCGGTCCTTCGTCCGACGGGAAGCAGGTCTATCACGAGGGGCTCTTCATTCCGATCATGCCGCTCGCGCGTGAGGGCGTGATGGATGAATGGGTGCTCAACCTCGTGAAAGCGAATGTCCGTGAGCCGGTACAGGTCGAGGGCGACATTTATGCTCTTGTCGCTTGCAATGAGACCGGAAGCAGACGACTTCTTGCCATGATGGAGGAGTACGCGCTGAACGATTTGGACGTACTCGGCAAACACATCATCGAGACCAGCCGGCAAGGGATGGCGGATGCCATCAACGAGCTGCCAAAGGGAAGCTGGAATGCCGAGATGCGGATCGACGGCTATGAAGAGCCGATCGATCTGAAAGCGACGCTAACCGTCGGTGACGGCGAAATTCTGGTAGATTTTGCGGGCAGCTCGGGCGTTTCGGAGTTCGGCATCAATTGCCCCCTCTGCTATACGGAGGCCTATACCTCGTTCGGGGTCAAATGCGTAGTGGGCGCCGCCATTCCAAATAATGCCGGAACGCTTGATGCGATCCGCGTGATCGCTCCGGAAAACACCATCGTCAATGCGCTGCATCCCTGCGCGGTCGTCGCCCGAGCGACTATCGGCCATATGTTGCCGGATGTGGTCTTCGGGTGTCTGCATCAGGCGTTGCCCGATGTGGTCCCGGCCGAAGGGACGTCGAACCTTTGGAATCTGAAACTGGGAGCAGGCCACGGCATGACCGGTCCAGAAACGAGATCACCGTTCATGATGATGAGTTTCCACAGCGGGGGTGCTGGTGCGCGGCCACGCCAGGACGGGCTCTCGGCGACACCTTATCCTAGCGGAGTGCGGAATGTACCGGTCGAGATCACTGAGGCGATCACGCCGCTCGTGGTCTGGCAGAAGGAGTATCGCGAGAACTCGGGTGGCCCTGGCCGCCAGCGGGGCGGTCTCGGCCAGACCATGGTCGTCGCCAATCGCGAGGATGGCCCGTTCGGTATTTTCGCAACCTTTGAGCGGGTGCATTTCCCCCCGCGTGGCCGTGATGGCGGCGGTGAAGGGGCCAAGGGCAAACTTAGTCTGACCTCGGGCGATGTTTTACGAAACAAGGGATTTCAGCCAATTCCCAAAGGTGAGCGGCTCATTGTCGAGATGCCGGGCGGTGGTGGTTACGGTGACCCAAAGTCTCGCGATCCAGAATCCGTCGCCGCTGACGTGCGTGCGGGCTTCATCGACCGGGCAGCGGCGGAGAGTGAATATGGTGTCTTCGTCGGAGAGGGGTTTGATGTCGATCGGGCTCGGACAGATGCGCTGCGCAACTCGGGCTGACGGAACAGACCTATTTGATTCCGGCTGCGCGCAGAAACTTCCTGATCTGGCCTTGGAACTTGTTCCAAGTGAAAGGTCTGCTGACATATCCAGTTACGCCATTTTTCGCGGCTGCTGCGACATGTTTGCGATTGTTCATTACTGTCAGCATGACAAAGGGAACGGGTACGTTTCGCACACGGACTCGCCGCAACAAATCAAGGCCGGACAATTCCAGCATATTCCAGTCGCTGATGATCAGATCAAACTCACCCTTGGTATCGTAATACAGCTTCCGCGCGTCCTAGCCGCTGCCCGCAAGATGGGTGCGCGAGATTCCCATACTTTCGAGGGCGTATTTCAGGATGGGGCAAATATCTGGCTCGTCGTCGACGACTACGACTTTAAATCAGAAAGCAGTCTTGCGGAGGGAGCGTTCATGTATCGAATTCTCCAGACGTATCGCTACTTCTAGCATAGGTTCTTTAACAACTCCTAGCGAAGCGCTGAGTTTACTTGTTGAAAGGGTTTGGAGATGGATAGTCTCGCACGACGGATTTGGCAATGTCGCCGCGATGGCGGCACGCTCGAGGTGCCGCGGGATGGTGGGCCGTCGTCGGTCGAAGCGGCGCTTGCAGTGCAGCGCGAAGCGGTCAGGCACTCGGGTATGGAGAGGGTTGGCTTTAAGGTGGGATCGACCAGTGCTGAAGCGCAGAAAGTGCTTGGCACGAGCGAGCCGGGTGCGAGTCCTGTGCTAACCGGATTTTTTCACAAAAGTCCCGCCAAAGTAGTGATAGATCCGTCACATGGACCGGCTGTTGAAGGTGAGTTCGCGCTGCGCCTCGGCCGAGATATTCCCGCGTCAAATTCGTCCTATTCGGTTGAAGAAGTCGCCGACGCCGTTGACGCGGTTGCCGGTGCAATTGAAGTCGTCGGCTCCCGGTTTTCGGGCGGCTTGGCTGGCAAAGGCCGGCTGCTGACGACCGCTGA
>CAXGSZ010000473.1:0-2703 GCA_964012455.1 uncultured Alphaproteobacteria bacterium | reverse complement strand
GGCCGTGTAGAAGGTAAAATTGATCTTGGTATCAAATCGTTGAATGCGTTTATCACTTGCTGTCGTGGTCAGCGCATGGGGGTTTTCTCGGCATCTGGCGTAGGGAAATCGATTCTTATGTCGATGCTCGCCCGATACTCCAAGGCCGATGTCGTCGTTATTGGTCTGGTCGGCGAGCGTGGCCGTGAGGTGAAGGAGTTTCTTGAACAGGATCTTGGCGAAGAGGGATTGGCTCGATCGGTTTTGGTCGTTGCGACATCCGATGAATCTCCGCTGATGCGCCGGCAGGCGGCCTATATGACAATGACAGTGGCCGAATACTTTCGTGACGAGGGGCGGGACGTTCTCTGCCTGATGGACAGCGTGACCCGTTTCGCCATGGCACAGCGCGAAATTGGACTGTCTGCCGGAGAACCGCCCGCCAGCAAAGGTTATACGCCGACTGTTTTCGCCGAGTTGCCGAAACTATTGGAGCGCGCCGGACCCGGAACGGGTGAGGGCACAATTACGGCAATGTTCGCGGTATTGGTCGAAGGCGACGATCACAACGAGCCAATTTCGGACGCGGTACGAGGGATCGTCGACGGACACATCGTTCTCGACCGGTCGATTGCCCAGCGTAATCGATATCCTGCAATCAATATTCTTCGGAGCGTTTCGCGGACCATGCCGGATTGTAACTCCGATGCGCAGAATGCCCTGATCAACAGGGCAAGGTCGCTTATGGTGACGTACGAAGATATGGCGGAATTAATCCGTCTTGGCGCTTATCGAATCGGCAGCGATGTCACTGTCGACGAAGCAATTCAGTACCATGAAGCGCTTGAAGAATTTCTCTCCCAGGGAAAACTGGACGCCTTTACCCTGGATGAGAGTTACGAACAGCTTGGTGCCATTCTCGGGCTGCCCGCATCATGAGTGTGATTGAAAAACTGATCCGCTTCCATAAGTTCGAACTTGACGAAAAACGGCGTTATCTCCGGGAGTTGGAAGAACAAGAAGCCCGTATTCAGGAAGCGATCGACGCAATAGATCAGGAAGTTCAGTCTGAGCAGGTGTTCTCGCGGGGGGAGGCGAATTTTGCTCCATACTATGGTAGGTATGCGACGAGGACGAAGGCGTGCCGCGAAGCGTTGGTGGATGAACTTTCGAAAGCGCATGAAAGTGCCGAAGGAGCGCGGGAGGCCGTCGTGCAAGCCTTTGAGGAACTGAAAAAATACGAAATCACGAAGGATCAACAAGATCATTGGGCATATCTGGAGGAAGAGCGCCAGACCCAAATCGAGCTTGATGAGATCGCGCTAACCACCCACCAGCGACAGGAAAAGTAATTAGTGCTTGCTACTCTCCTTATCTACGAGATAGCGATGCGAGGAGTGGGGCGTTATTCCATTTGGGCTGTCTGTCGATCAGTACGATGCGCCGCGTCGGGACCTTTTCCGAAATGACCTCGATCCTGATCCATCTCGGGACAACCTCATTATTGATGTCTTCAAGGAAGACATGCGCAAAGCTCTCGTAGGGCTCCGCCGATGTGGGGAGCGTGGCTTCCAGATAACTGATGAATGCCTCGGGCCGAAGCAATAGCTTATCGGGAACATAGGTCAATGTGACCCACAATGTCGATGAAAGTTGCTTGCAGAGCTCGGTAATGTAGTCGAGTTTTGGGTTTGGGTTTGGCGTCGTTTTCAGAAAGGTCCGGTAAAGTTGACCTGTGCTTTCGATGGGCACGTTCATACGGTTAACCCAGCCTGCCGATATTGAACCTCTCGCGTTGGATTGAGCTCGAATGTCAATGTTTGTTGAAAGTTTAGTGTGCCGATGAAGCCAAGCGCCGAGACCGTATCTGCAAAAATCGCACGAATTTCATTGCGCATGCGTTCCGCAAGAGCTTTGCGCGTTCGGATCATTAGATCAATGTTTTTGCCCCCAGTCAGTCCGTCAAACTGGAAGGGACCCAATTCGCTGAATTCGACTTCGATAACGAAACGCGTGTCGCGTTCCTGACCGGGCACGTCTTCGTCGTCTTGGTCTTTTTCGCCGCGAATAAACAATTTCAATTGTTGCAGATCGCTGCCAACGAGGATTGGGATCAGATAAGAGCGCCATTCTTGACCCGACGGTTCGGTCGCCATGCGCTGCATCTCACCAATATCCCGACCCAAACGCTCCAGAAGGTTGCCGCCCGTGCGTTGTAGCGCGCGCATGGCGTCGTCCCCCATCCATCGGCGCAAATCGCCTGTCATCATAGCGGAGAGAAAAAACAGAACGCCGGTCGTAATCGGTCCTCCACCTTGCGGCAGTCCCTGCTGCGTTAAAGTTCGCGCGGCCGCGGGATCGCTCAGCCGAAGTACTTCGATGGCGTCCCGCAGGGCCTCCCATTGTCGTTTGAGAAGCAATGAAGCTTCTTCCGCGCCATCAAAAGGGGCGAGAGGTGCACTAGTCATTCGCAAAGTAAGCTGCGTCCCGGGGGGTAACGGCGAGCGTGAAGCTAGGGTGATTTCTCCCTGTGCTGTTTGCACCATAGTTTGTCCGCTCGGACCCGTACCCGACACTGTCCCGTTCAGAGTGCCGGGCGAGGCCTGAGCAGACGCTTGCGTCGCGGTCGAACCGGACGGCTTTATTGATAGGATTCGAACGTTAAAGGTCGTGCCGGCAGTCAAAGTTGGCCCGATCTGTGCGCTGGTAGGTGCTGGGGGCACC
>CAXGSZ010000472.1:0-2709 GCA_964012455.1 uncultured Alphaproteobacteria bacterium | reverse complement strand
ACAATTCTCGATCAATGCGCCGTGCGAGGCCGCTCAACACTTTGCCGGCACCGGTTTCGACAAGCGTGTCGACGCCTTTGTCCTTGAGTGCGAGGACGCTTTCGCGCCAACGCACCCGGCCGGTCACCTGGGTTACTAGATTATTTCGAATTTCCTCAGGGTCACGTGCTTCGTCGGCCGTGACGTTCGCGACAAGTGGGACGGCGGGGGGCAAAATCGTCGTCTCCGCCAGTGCATCCGCCATCGCATCTGCAGCTGGCTGCATCAATGAACAGTGAAAAGGCGCACTAACCGGCAACATGATACTGCGCTTGGCGCCCCGCTCCGAAGCAATTTCGACGGCGCGTTTGACCGCTGCTGTGCTCCCGCTCACGACGACCTGACCCGGGGCATTGTCATTTGCCAGGTCGCAAACGTCGCCGGCCTCGCCAGCCGCAACGGCATCCGCGGCGATGGTTTCTGTTTCTTCCACGGTCGGCCCCATAAGTGCGGCCATCGCACCCTCGCCTACCGGAACTGCTTTCTGCATTGCCGCGCCGCGCAGTCTAAGCAAGCGCGTGGTGTCTGCCAGGCTCAGGGCGCTTGCCCCGGCAAGCGCGGCATACTCGCCAAGCGAATGGCCCGCGACGTATGACGCGACGTCCGGCAGAGTGATGTTGCCCTCCTCTTGCATGACGCGAATGATGGCGACGCTGACCGCCATCAGGGCTGGTTGGGCGTTTTCGGTCAGACGCAAGTCGTCGTCGGGGCCTTCGAACATGACCTTGGTCAGATTCTGCTTGAGAGTCTCGTCGACTTCTTCAAATACGTGCCGGGCGGCAGAAAATGCGTCAGCCAGTTCCTTCCCCATCCCAACCGCTTGCGAACCTTGGCCCGGAAAGACGAATGCGCGGGTCATGCTGTAATTCCGTAGGTTAGTTTGAAGGCTAGTCATAACCGCTCGCCCTCGACTGTCAAGCAAGCGCCTTAGGAACCACACAATTCCGCGTTGCCAAGGTCGCTGGAATGGGTATAGTGCCGCCTCCCCGCGACCCGCGGGAGATCATAGCTCCTTGCCGGCGTTTAGGCGTCGGCTAGAGCCGGGCAGTCGAACGGATGGTACCGTCGACTCCGGATCATGTAACAGCCGTAGGGAGTGTACGGATGCCGTTTTACGAAAGCGTGCTTATTGCGCGCCAGGACGTCTCTGCCGGCCAGGTCGATGCGCTGGCCGACGATATGGAAAAGATCATCACCGATAACGGTGGCAACGTGGCCCGCCGCGAGTACTGGGGCCTGCGCAGTCTCGCCTATCGGATGAAGAAAAACCGCAAGGGTCATTACGTCATGTTCAATCTGGATGCGCCGTCTGACGCAATCCAGGAAATGGAACGTAACCTGCGCCTGCATGAGGACGTGTTGCGATACATCACGATCCGCGTGGAGGAGCTGCGTGCGGAGCCGTCGCCGATGGCGCATGGCAAGGGTGATCGGGATCGTGCCGATCGTCGCGGTCGGGACGGGGAGGAAGGCGAGTCTTCCCAAGCTGCCGCCGAAAACGCGCCGGCGGAGGAAGTCGCCGCGAGCGAGGCACCGGCCGAAGACCAACGGGAAGCCGCTCAAGAAGAGACGGCTGCCGCAGAAGAAGAGCAACCGGAAGCCGCTAAAGAAGAGACGGCTGCGGCAGAAGAGGAGAGCAAGGAATGAGCGCCGGACGCAGTGGTGGCGGTGGCCGCCGGCCTTTCTTCCGTCGGCGCAAGAGCTGCCCCTTTACGGGCCCGAACGCGCCGGCCATCGATTATTGCGATACGAAGCTGTTGTCTCGATACATTTCGGAACGCGGCAAGATCGTACCGAGCCGTATTACCGCGGTATCGACCAAGAAGCAGCGTGAGCTGGCGCGGGCGATCAAAAGGGCCCGTTACCTCGGCCTGCTCCCCTACGTCATTCACTAGCGTAGGCGGTCGCGGAGAAGACATATGATATTCACGCCGAAACAATGGTTGATGATCGGAGCGGGAGGCGTTGTGAGCGCACTTCTGTTTGCCGTCGCGTCAACCGGTAATTTCGGCGGGCTGCTTTTGGCGGTGTTCTATCAGTTGCCGCTTTTTCTGGTGGGGCTCAGCATGGGCACCGTTGCAGGTGCCCTCGCCGGAGCCGTGGCCGGGGTCGGCATGCTGGTCATGTTCAACTTGCTCGGCTTGTTCGTCTTTGTAGCTCCGGTGATCATCATCATTCGACAGGCTTTGCTGTTTCGAATGGATGAGAACGGCGACACTGAGTGGTATCCCTCCGGTTTGCTTGCATCGTTGGCGACGGGACTGGCGCTGGCTTTGATGACGTCGGCGTTTCTGTGGATGGAACTGACGACCGAGGGGATGGAAGCGGCGATCCAGCAATTCCTTCGTGCTTTCGCCGACAATATGATGGCGGGAGTTCCGGTGGCACAGCGTGACCAGGTAGTCGATAGCGTGGCACCTGTATTGCCGGGTGTGATCGGCCTTTATTGGGCACTGGTGCTGGTCGTGAACGGTGTGTTGGGACAGGGACTCGCGGTACGTTTGGGCTGGAACCTCCGGCCGAGCCCGGATTTTTCCACCCTGGTCCTGCCTCGCTGGTTGCCGACCGTGGCAGCGGTGCTGCTGATCGGGGCGGTCGTTATGCCGGGTAAGCTCGGTTTCTATGCGGTGAATGGGGCGATCCTTTTGTCGCTGCCGTTTTTTTTGGTCG
>CAXGSZ010000471.1:0-2735 GCA_964012455.1 uncultured Alphaproteobacteria bacterium | reverse complement strand
GCGCCAGAGGCGCCGGTCGGTTAATCTTTAGCGCGCTCGACATAGGAGGCGTCGGCGGTACTGATGACGACACGGGTGCCGGACTCGATATGTGGCGGAACCAGTGTTTTTACACCGTTCTCAAGGGTGGCCGGTTTGTATGATGACGAAGCAGTTTGGCCCTTCACAACCGCGTCCGCTTCCGTTACCTCAAGCGTCACTTTCTCGGGCAGCGAAACACCGATCGGTGAGTCTTCGTAGAACTCCATCTCGACCATCATGCCCTCCTGGAGGAAACGCACCGTGTCTTCGCCGATGAAGTCTTTGTGGACGGTTACCTGTTCGTAGGTCTCGTTGTCCATGAAGGTGTAGTCTTCGACATCGGTAAACAGGAATTGGACATTCTTTTGTTCCAGTCTCACCCGTTCGATAGTTTCCGAAGAACGGAACCGTTCGTTGAGTTTGGTGCCGTCGCGAATATCCCGTAGTTCGACTTGCAGGTAGGCACCACCCTTGCCTGGTTGGGTGTGCTGTATCTTCGTGGCGCGCCAGAGGCGGCCCTGATGTTCGATGATATTGCCCGGTCGAACCGCATTACCGTTGATTTTCATCGTTTCGTCGCCGCTGTTTGCTGGATGGCCTTGCGGCGCGGTTTATAGACCCAGCAGTTTGCGGGCGCAATGGCAGGATTAAGGTGCCGTCTCAGATATTGCGTGACGAAAGTCGGCCATGGCCGCTGCGGGACCTTCCGGATGGTCCCAAACCGCCGAGATGACGGCGAGAAAATCGGCGCCTGAGGCTACCAGGGGGCTGCAGTTCATCGGTGTAATGCCTCCGATGGCTACACAGGGGACCGTGGTCGTCTCGCTCCACCAGGAAAGAATTTCTGGAGACGCCTGTACGGTCGTGTCCTTGGTTGCCGATCCATAGAACGCGCCAAACGCTACATAGTCTGCACCCGCTTCCCCCGCCTCAATGGCGAGATGCCTCGAAGCTTTACAGGTGACGCCGACAATTGCGTCCGGACCAAGCAATACGCGCGCATCTTGATAGTTGGCGTCGTCCTGGCCGACATGAACACCGTCGCAGCCTGTCTCGCGTGCGAGGTCGGGCCGGTCGTTCATAACAAATGCGATGTCTCGTTCTTGCGTCGGCGGCCGCAAGCAATCAGCGGCGCGCCGTATGACGTCGTCATCGACATCTTTCAGACGGAGCTGGACGCAATCAACTCCGCCTGCATCCAACGCGGCTTTCAGTTGCTCGGCGAATGCCAAAGGATCATCCAGGCGCGGCGGCGTTATTAGATACACTGCGGTACTTGCGTCTTCGCTCATGCCCGGTGCCGATCAATGCGTTGGTTCAGGCCTTGCCCTTGTAAATATTGATGATTGTATCGAGGAGATGCATGGCCTCCTCCTTCGGGCGCTGGAAAGAGTTTCGACCGATGATCGATCCGCTGCCGCCACCGTCGCGAATTTCGCGGATCTCGTTCAGCAGACCATCGGTACCCCGCGCGGACCCCCCCGAGAAGACAACAAGGCGCCGTCCGTTGAATGCGGATTGCATAACGTGTTCGATTCGCTTGGGCAGTGAAGAGATGTCAATCCCTTCCGCATCGTAAACCTTCCGGGCATCGTCCTGTTCGATGAAATCCGTCGGTGGCTTGACCTTGATGATATGGGCGCCCATTTCGGCAGCGAGGTGCGCTGCATAAGCGCAGACATCGATGGCGGTCTCGCCCTCCTTTGAGAGATTGCCGCCACGCGGATAGGACCAAAGCACGACCGCAAGGCCGACAGATTTCGCTTCCTCGGCAAGCTCGCGGAATTCTTCCATCTGCTCGAACTGATCTTCGGAACCTGGATAGATCGTGAAACCGATCGCCGAACAGCCGAGGCGCAAGGCATCTGAAACACTGCCATAAACGGCTTGATCCTTGGTAACTGCATGGCTGTTGGAGCTGTTGAGCTTTAGGATGGTCGGAATTGCTCCGGCAAAACTGTCCGCACCGGCTTCCAGCATGCCAAGCGGTGCAGCATATGCATTGAGACCTGCGTCAATGGCCAACTGATAGTGGTAATGCGGGTCATAAGCAGGCGCATTCTTTGCGAAACTTCGCGCCGGCCCATGTTCGAAGCCTTGGTCGACAGGCAAGATCACCATCTTGCCGGTACCGGCGAGCTTGCCGGTCATCAAGATGCGGGCGATGTTCGTCTTTGTGCCAGGCGAATCGCTTTCGTAATTGGAGAGAATTTTCTTTACGCGTTGGGTGATTTTCATATCCGCATCTATCCTCAATCGGGTCTTATAGAGTCTGGTTCTGGATATATGACCTGTGCAGCTTTTTCAACGCCGCAAAACAAACCATACGCATGGAGCTGTAAGGGACCGTCTGGTTACCCTATTATCTTCCGTTAGATCACGTAGGAATCAAAATGCAGCTTAGAATTTTCAACAGGCGGCGCGAGGAAATTCGCAAGCAGGCGGGACAAATTCCGCCGGGCCAGCTGACAGAGAACAACTCCGTCATAATGAATATGGCGGCGAAGTACGTGCGCTATTTCCTTGCAGCCAGTGCCGCTGCTGTGGTGATTGTCTGGTACCTGATAGGCCAAGTCGAACCAGGAGGCAAAGCGCACGAGACACTGATGTCGAGCGCCACGATTATTGCCTTCGGTGTGGTCGCACTTGCCGTGATTTTTTCCCTCTTCAAAGCGGCGGAGTGGTGTGAGGCGCGCGCAAAAGCCTTAGACGAT
>CAXGSZ010000470.1:0-2756 GCA_964012455.1 uncultured Alphaproteobacteria bacterium | reverse complement strand
GTACAGGTGCCTACGACATTGCTGGCGCAGGTCGACAGTTCAGTCGGCGGGAAAACCGCGATCGACACGCCACAAGGCAAGAACCTTGTCGGGGCCTTTCATCAACCGAAGCTGGTCCTCGCCGACGTCGGTGTTCTCGACACGCTGACGCGTCGCGACTTGATGGCGGGATACGCCGAGACCGTGAAATATGGTCTGATCGACGATGCTGAATTCTTCGGTTGGCTTGAAGGGCATGCCGCGGCGCTGATCGACGGAGATATGGCAGCGCGCCGTCACGCCGTTGTGGAAAGCTGCCGCGCAAAGGCGCGTATTGTTGCCGAAGATGAGCGCGAGGCTGACAAACGAGCCCTGTTGAATTTTGGCCATACGTTTGGTCACGCGCTTGAAGCAGAGACAGGCTTTGGCGACGTTCTGCTTCATGGAGAGGCAGTTGCGATCGGCATGTCTCTCGCGTTTGATCTTTCGGTCTTGCTCGGATTGTGTTCCGCGAGCGAGGCCGACCGTGTGCGCCGTCATTTCGCGGCAGTCGGCCTCGACTGTGACCTTCGGACTGTTGGACAAGGGATCGTTTGGTCGCCAGATCGTTTGCTTAGCAATATGTCGAAGGACAAGAAGACGTTGGCTGGCCGCAAGACCTTTATTCTGAGTCGCGGTATTGGAAAGGCTTTCGTAAGCCGTGACGTTGAAGACGAGCAGGTGCTTGCGGTGCTGGTAGAGGCGTTGGCGGCATGAGTCTCGAATATATCGCGTTGATAACGGCCATCCTCGTATTGCTGGTTTTGTCGGCATTTTTCTCCGGTTCGGAAACAGCGCTGACTGGCGCGTCGTTGCCGCGCATGCATGAATTGGCTCGACAGGGCAATCGCCGGGCCATGCTTGTGTTGGCACTTTATGAGCAGCGCGAGCGTTTGATCGGCGCCATATTGCTCGGCAATAACCTGGCCAACATATTGGCAACAACATTAGCGACAACTGCTTTTATTTATCTATTTGGTGAAGCAGGTGTTTTATACGCTACGGTAGCCATGACATCTTTAGTTCTGATATTTGCGGAGGTTGCACCGAAAGTTTACGCGTTAGCAAATCCGGATCGCATGGCACTTGGTGTAGCACCGATCATTCGCGTAATTGTGTTTCTTTTCGCACCAGTAACGCACGCCATTCAAAGTCTGATTGGCGGCGTCATGAAGCTACTTGGCGTGGAGCAAGGCGAGAACGCGGATCGTGCGGAGAGTGAGCAGGAGCTGCGCGGCGCCATCGCGCTGCATACCGGCCCGGAGCCGGAAATTCGACATGAACGGCAGATGCTGCACAGCATCCTGGAGCTCGACGATGTCGAAGTCGGCGAGGTAATGACCCATCGCCGCAACGTGACCATGATCGACGCGGATCTACCGACGGAAGAGATATTGGAGATTGTTTTCGAAAGTCCTTATACGCGACTGCCTCTTTACCGCAGTAATGCCGACGATATTATCGGCGTTCTGCACGTGAAGGGTCTTTTGCGTGAAGTGGGCACTAGCGGTGTTGATACCCGCGAGATCGACATTGAGGGATTGTCGGGACAGCCCTGGTTCATTCCCGAATCGACTACACTGCTTGATCAGTTACTCGCGTTTCGCGAGCGTCGGGAGCATTTTGCGATCGTTGTCGATGAATATGGCGCCTTCATGGGTATCGTCACGCTTGAGGACATTCTGGAAGAAATCGTCGGCGAGATTGATGACGAGCACGACAAAATCGTGCGTGGCGTCAGGCCGCAGCCGGATGGCTCCTATATCCTAGATGGCACGGTGACGATCCGCGATCTCAATCGCGAGTTCGAGTGGTCGCTGCCCGATGACGAGGCCTCCACGGTCGCGGGCCTGGTATTGTTCGAATCGCGTCTTATACCTGAGCCGGGACAAGTATTTAATTTTCACGGGTTTCGGATAGAAATTCTGCGCCGGCAAAGGAACCAGATTGTGTCTCTGCGGCTGACACCGCAGGCGCCAGCGGTAGAGGCAGTCGACTAAAGTCCGCTTCCGCTTGACGCATCCGGTGATGTTTTCTGTTGCCGCAGCCATTTTCACAGTCACCGCTATGAGGTTTGCCATGCCGTTACCGCCGGTCGCTCCCAGGGAACACTTGCACACGAGAGAGATTGAGTGGCGTGGTTATCGGCGTGAGGATGAACTGTGGGATATTGAGGGGCGCCTAGTCGACACAAAGACCTAAGGAATTTTCAGTAACGCAGGGGGCGATGTGACGCCCGGGCAGCCGGTCCAGGGCATGTCGATTCGCGTTATTGTGAACGATGAGTTGGTTATTCATGAAGCGTCTGCTGCATGGATCACACACCCTATCTGATATGCGGCAAGGCGGCCTTTACCGTCGACGAGTTGAAAGGTCTCAAGATTGGCCCTGGCTGGACCCGCCGAGCGCACAAACTGATGGGTGGATGACGCGGCTGCACGCATTTGTTTGAGCTATTGCGGCCGATCGCTACCGCCTGTTTTCAGACGATGCCGGGTTCCCGATTACTCGAAGATAAAGAGCACAACACCAGGCCGGTAAACGTCGGGAAGAGGCCCTTTTGATTGATTCCTGCCACGCTCTGGCGGCTGATGGAGATATCGTAAAAGTGTTCTGGCTCAAGTTTTAAAAGTAACGGCCGACTTCGAGCTGAACGATCGAGTCGCCTTGCTTGCTTCGTGGCGGTCCGCGGTTCATATTTCTTTCATGAGGCGCGGCACAGATAAGTTCAAGCCAGA
>CAXGSZ010000469.1:0-2766 GCA_964012455.1 uncultured Alphaproteobacteria bacterium | reverse complement strand
CTACGCGCCGACGTAGCCGTTCATTCCGACCGCCAACGAGAGCTGATCGATACAAGCCGGGCGAACTTGACAATACAGGTAAGGGTACATGAATGCGTTCTCTCATTGTTGGAGGCGCGCAGTTTCGAGAAAGTCATTGAAACCGTCGCCACCGACCTAACCGTCCTGCTAGACCTTGACGTGGTGGCGCTTGGAATTGAATCGGACGATGAAACCTGGTCCGCGGAAGAGGCCGTTCAGGGCCTGCGCGTCGTGCCCCACGGAACCGTCGACGCTATCTTCGGCGAGGCCGGCGACCTCATCCTCGGCAGCGGTATCGAAGGCCAGGCCGAAGCGTTTGGCGAAGCCGCTGACCTCGTGCGTTCGGCAGCGTTGGTAAGGCTTGAGATATCACCAACGAGCGCTCCCGCATTTATCGCATTCGGTTCGCGCGATCCGGAGAAGTTCCATCCCGGCCAGGCAACCGAATTGATCGGATTTCTCGCCACGGTTCTGGAAAGCGTCATTCGCGGATGGCTGAGCCTGCCGGAATAGAAACGCTGCTGACGGAAGCGGCGGAGGATTCAACGCTACAAACAGCGCTGATCGACTGGCTTAAATGGTTGCGGGACGAGCGACGGTCCTCTCCGCACACGATTAACGCTTACGTGCGGGACCTTGTCGGGTTTCTTACCTTCACCTCTGCGCATCTGGGTGCTGAGCCGACACTGCGAGATCTCGAGAATCTGGAGGCACGGGACTTCAGGGCATGGCTAGCGCGCCGCACCGCGGCCGGCCTGGGGCGCACATCGACGGCACGGGCTTTTTCGGTCCTACGCGGATTCTTTCGCTGGCTGGAGAAGAACGGGCGCGGCCGGAACCATGCCATCCGGACGGTCCGCACGCCGAAACTACCGCAGGCAGTCCCGAAACCGCTCGACACCGCGGATGCTACAAAGGCGGTGCAGGACATCGGGGCGCTTGCGAGTGAGCCTTGGGTCGCCACCCGAGACATTGCGGTCATGACATTGCTCTACGGCTGTGGCTTGCGAATTTCCGAAGCGCTCGGCCTTACCGTGCTCGATGTCCCCGACGGCGATGCCATGACGGTAATCGGCAAGGGCGGAAAACAACGGATGGTGCCGGTATTGCCTGTTGTGCGAGAGGCCATCGACGCCTATCTCGCCCGATGTCCGCATTCGCTGAAACCGGACGACCCTCTCTTTGTCGGGGTCCGCGGCGGCCCGTTGAATCCCCGGGTGATTCAGCGCCAGATGCAGAAATTGCGCGGTTGGCTTGGCCTTCCCGACAGCGCCACACCGCATGCCTTGCGTCATAGCTTCGCAACGCATCTCTTGGCCGGAGGAGGCGACTTACGCTCCATCCAGGAATTGCTTGGACATGCGTCTATGTCTACGACCCAGCGCTACACCGCCGTGGATACCGAAAAACTGTTGCGCGATTACAAAGCGACTCATCCCCGAGCGGGGTAAAATCATCACTTGCGCAATAAAATTGAGCATAGTGTGACAACCGTTATACCGTCAGGACCACATCTCGGGACATTGTAAATCGTGCATACCCAAGATACGTCCTATACATTCTCCATTCGTCACTTCGTGGGGCACTAACCGGCTGGAGTCACCTCTGGCCCAATTCTTATACATTCAGCGGGAACGCCCGGCAAAGCGCCGGACCAGCAGCATGGCGCGGATGCGTGCTTCCCTGATCTGACGCCCGTATTTCGGATAGCGGCGTTCGACCCAGGTCAGCTTCTCGTGAAACCATGGCGATTCATATGACAGTAGCACCATGCCGATCGCCAGAAACAGTATCCCCTGCAGGATAGGAAGGAACAGTCCCAGCACGCCCAGAACCATGAACATCCAGCCAAGCCACTGGATAATAAGCGAACGGGTGCGCCGTACCTTCGCCATGGACAGGAGCCTCTTACCGTCTATCAGATGTGGATCGACCGGCCGTCGACCGCGAGCGCAGCTTCCTTTACGGCTTCAGTCATCGTGGGATGACCGTGGCAGATGCGGGCCACATCTTCGGCGGAACCGCCAAACTCGATGACCGTTACGATTTCCTGAATCAGGTTTCCGGCATCCGCGCCAATAATGTGACAACCGAGCACAGCATCGGTCTCCGCGTCCGCCAGAATTTTGACAAAGCCATCCGTGTCTCCATTGCAGCGTGCGCGGCTGTTGGCCATGAAAGGAAATTTGCCTACCTTGTAGGCTTGTCCCGCCGCCTTCAGTTCTTCTTCGCTCTTTCCGACGAATGAAACTTCGGGCCAAGTATAAACGATGCCCGGAATCGCATCATAGTCGATATGCCCCGACTGACCGGCTAAGATTTCGGCGACGACGACACCCTCGTCCTCGGCCTTGTGCGCTAGCATTGGACCTGGAATGCAATCGCCGATGGCGTAGATACCAGGCACGTTTGTCTGGAACTGCGCATTAACCTGAATGACGCCCCGGCCGTCAGTCTCGACCCCGACCGCATCGAGGCCAAGCCCCTCCGTGTACGGCACACGGCCGATGGACAGCAGCACAACGTCTGCCTTGATGGTCTCGGCCTCGCCGCCCTCCGCGGGTTCCACCGTCAGGGTGACAACGCCCCGCGATTTCTTGGCGCCAGTGACCTTTGTCGAAAGGCGAAATTCGAAACCCTGTTTCTTCAGGATGCGCTGAAAATTTTTCGAAACCTCGCCGTCATTCGTCGGTAGGATGCGATCGAGGAACTCGACCACTGTCACCTTGGCACCGAATCGCGCCC
>CAXGSZ010000468.1:0-2772 GCA_964012455.1 uncultured Alphaproteobacteria bacterium | reverse complement strand
TTAGTCATACCGTCTCCCGAACCCAGCGCTACGATGCAACGATGATCAGACTTATAATAATTCCCCGCCCGAGCAAACGTCCATGGACCTGATCCCACCATTGTCCGTCAGCGCAAACCTTCTTCTCTTTACAGGACTAACGTTAGCTATCTGGTTTGCAGGAACAATGCTGTCTCACCTTGCCGACGCAATTGGCGACAGGACAAGTGTCGGCCAACCACTGATGGGATTAATTTTCCTCGCCGTTATTACCGGGCTTCCCGAACTCGTGACGACGGCGACCGCAACACATTCTGGTAACGCGGCAATGGCGCTCAACAAAATGTTTGGCGGCATCGCAATGCAGACGGCAACCCTCGCGGTCGCAGACGCCGCTGTGCTCCTTATATAAGTGGGAGCCATCTGGAGCATTTTTCCTGGCGCGGTAATGCGTCGCCCAACGCCGCGAAGGCGTAGATCTAAACCGCGTTCCCAGCTTCGTGGCCGCTGGCGGTCGCGTAGAGCATTTCCTGCGGAGCGCGGGCGTCGCCGACCGAAATTACGGCGTAACCCGCCTGTTGCAATGGGTAGAGCAGAGCGTCGTTGGGCTCTCTCGGGCTTGCATAGGTGAGCATCGCCAGGTCATCCACGGGTTTGACGTCGCCATTGTAGATATTGACGAGGTCGAGTTTTCCATCAGCAACTGAATCGTTCCAAATCGGTTCGGCCAAATGAACCACCTCAATGCGCTGTTCGGCCATCCGTCGCAAAATACCCTGGCGGTTTACCATAGGGACGTCGGTCGCAATCGTGTCGCGAGGCGTAACGATAATGGTCCTGGCAAATCGTGCCTTCAATGCCTCGGCCGCCGCGTATACGCCTTCGGTGTGGTCCGTGTCGTAAATCACAACGGTACCCGGATCGACGTTCCCACCTTGCAGGCCGTTGTGCCTCAGGACTTCCGTCATGGAAGTACGCAGGTCCACAACCCAACCTTCTGCATAAACGTCATCCGGCAGCCAATCCGGCCGAATCATGACCGAACCCGTCGCTAGGATTACACTGTCCGAACGATGCTCAATCAAATCGTCGCAGGTGACCTCGCGTCCGAGTATGAATTTCACGCCCGCGCGTTCGGCCGCGACAGTCTGGTAGTCGTAAATCGACGAGACTGTCTCTCCGCCCGGCAGCTTTTCACGCCACCACGCTTTTCCTCCAATGTCTGCAGACGCACCGAACACGGTGACATCATGCCCGCGAGCAGCGGCGACCCATGCGGCCTCCATACCGGCGATACCCGCCCCCACGACGGCAACACGTTTGGGCGTATCCGTCGGCTTCGGCCAGAAATCGGTCTCATCCGGCAAAGCCACGCGCGGATTGTTTACGCAGGCAATCGGAACTTGCTGCGTGACGATTGTTCCCCAGCAGGTATTGCAGCTCAGGCAATAGCGAATATCCCAGCTCCGGCCGGATTGGGCCTTCTTCGGCCAGGCGGGATCGGCGATCAGCGGCCTTCCAAGCGAGATCAATTGCGCGTCGTCGCGCGCCAGAATGCCATCCGCCTCTGCAGGGTCGGTAATTCGACCAAGCGCCATAACCGGCACACCATTGGCGCTTCTCTGCAACTGCTTGATGACGTCCATATAGGGCATGGCCGGGCCGTGCCTGTCCGGCGTATGCATCTCAAGCGTTCGCGCATGCGATCCACCGGCGAAACAGACATAGTCTACATTCCGTGGCACCGTTAGCCTATCGGCAATAATCGCAGCTTCAGACGGTCGAATACTGCCATCCACCCCGTCATCGCAGGGGAGCTTCAAGCCGACGATGAAGTCCACACCGCACGCGGCGCGTAACGCCACGACTAGTTCGGCCACAAACCGTGTGCGCCCGTTCCAGTCACCACCGTATTCGTCCTCCCGCCGGTTTGCATGCGGGGACAGGAATTGGTGAAATAGATGACCATGGCCGGCGGAAATTTCGACGCCGGAGAACCCACAATCCTTCAGATAAGACGCAGATTCCGCGATCTGTTCGATAAGTTCGCTGATTTCCAAGGGTGCAAGCGGGCGTGGCACCGTCCACGAGAGGTCATCGGGCAGTGCGGAGGCCCCGATCGCCTCGGGATTACGGCCGGGGAAATGTCGACCGCGCCCGGCGTCCTGAATCTGGCCTATGAGACGGCAATCCTGGCTTTCCACCGCGCCAGCGAACCTTTTGAGCCCGTCGAGATCGTTCTGCCGCCATACCTGTATACGGGGCATACGCGCTTGATGCCGCATCATGCCAAGCGGTTCGGTCACACTAAGTGCAACTCCCCCCGCCGCCCGGTTAGCATGATAGAGAACCTCCCGGTCCGTCACGCGGCCTTCCGGCGTCGAAAGAGTGGTTATCGATGCGTGCGTGATTCGATTACGGAGGGTTTTCCCCGCCAAACGGAAGGGAGAGAACAGCGCGGCGAAGTCGCTATTGTCGGCTTTGTCCCCCATTATCTGCATGTCCTGATTTTTCATCAGCTTAAAAGAGGACATAAGGCATTGCCTTTCGCCTGCAATCTCAGGTGAGCTTGTGCGCCCGGCTAATCAAGATTTAAAACTACGGTGGCCCCACCCACGCGGTCGCGCAGGCAGCTGAATTGTCATACGAATGCGATTAGGCTGTGGCCCGGCTCTTCTGCCGGGGAACGATGGAACAATTCTCCAGACAACACCCAGGCGCAAATTCCAAATCCCGCGATGCGGACCCCGCAATGACTGTCCGAGACGATTTGCCATTTGCTTCCGCCGAACG
>CAXGSZ010000467.1:0-2807 GCA_964012455.1 uncultured Alphaproteobacteria bacterium | reverse complement strand
AGTATTGTTCTGATAAGCCGGACCTGCGGATTCCGATCGAGATAGAGGACGTGACTGATGCGTTCCGTGGCTCCGGATTCAAAATCTTCGCCGGCATGATCGAGAAGGACGAGAAGGTTCGGGTTTACGCCATTCCCGCGAAGACCGGCGGGTCTCGTGCCTTTTGCGACCGCATGAACAGCTGGGCGCAAAAGGAAGGCCAACCCGGCCTCGGGTATATATTCTTCCGCGATGGAGAGGGTGCCGGTCCGATCGCGAACAATATTGGCGCCGAGCGTACGGAATCGATGCGCAGCCAGCTGGTATTGGCGGATGGAGACGCGGTGTTCTTTGTCTGCGGTGTCCCCGCGAACTTCGCACCATTCGCGGCGGCGGCGCGCGTTCGTGTCGGAGAGGAGTTGGAACTGGCTGAGACGGGCGCCTACAAGTTCTGCTGGATCGTCGACTATCCGATGTACGAGATGGACGAGCAGACGGGTGAGATTGAGTTTAGCCACAACCCCTTTTCGATGCCACAGGGTGGCCTAGAGGCACTTGAGGGGGATGATCCGCTCAATGTGAAGGCCTATCAGTACGATATCGTGTGTAACGGTGTCGAACTGTCCTCGGGCGCCATTCGGAACCATCGCCCGGATATTATGTACAAGGCGTTCGAGATTGCCGGTTATTCCAACGAAGATGTGGAAGAGCGTTTTGGCGGCATGCTGAACGCCCTGAAATTCGGCGCACCGCCACATGGCGGCTCCGCACCGGGTATCGACCGCATTGTGATGCTGTTGGCGGACGAGCCAAATATCCGCGAAGTCGTCACCTTTCCGATGAATCAACAGGCGGAAGATTTGATGATGGGGGCTCCCGGGGAAGCCGACCCGAATCATCTGCGGGAACTGCACATTCGCGTGCAGATGCCTCCGGAACTCAAGAAAAGCGGAGAATAGTCGCGGTCAGGCGTCGTGTTTACCGCCCGTTGTTTGTAGCGCCGTGCGTTCCGATTTACGCCGGTACATATCTTCGTCTGCACGGCGATAGACCGACTTCATGTCGTCTTCCGGGCCGAAGCAGGCGCCGCCGACGCTGCCGCGAACATGTATAGCGCGTTCCTGCCAGGGGATGATGAGCTGGTTCAATCCGGCGCTTATTGCCATGGCTCTTTTGTCTGCCTCAAAGGGTGTGACGCCGGGCATAATGATCGCGAACTCGTCGCCATCGAGTCGCGCGATTTCGTCGCCTTCGCGAACGGCATCCATAAGGTAACGCGCGACGCCTACCAGAACATCGTTGCCGGCCGCGTGTCCAAAGGTTTTGTTGATCGCCTTGAAGCCGTCGAGGTCTATGACAAGCAGCGCACCGCCGGTCTCATCCCGTTTCGCGCGGGCTAGAAGTTTCCGCAGGGTTAGATGAATGCCTCTCATGTTGAGGAGGCTTGTCGCGGGATCGGTGGTGGAAAGTCGTGTCAGGATCTCGATTTTGCTTTCCTGTTCGTCGACCCGGCGTCGCGCGACCTTCAGGGTTTCCATCGTTTGCGACAGGAGTGTACGGAGCAGGGGTGCGGAGAGGGTTTGGAGATTGAGATTGTCGAGAACTTCTTCCAATCGTTTCGCCGAGCCGCTCGGAGACATGGTTTCACCGATCTTCTCGTCTGATGAATTGTTCATGCCCGCTTCATCCTTCTCCCGCCTGGATATGTCTGAAAGGACCGCAAGTGTCGTGCCAGACAGATGGCGTTGGAATCGCAGAAATTCCACGGGTCAACTTCGTTCGTAGCGGAAAGAACTGCCGCACGGCGGCAGCATCTGCCGGGGTGTTAGGCGATTCGATCGCCGGGTTCGCGTCCCGCAAAAATTGCATCGAGATTGTCCAGTGCCCGGAATCCCATCGCATTGCGTGTCTCTAGGGTAGCACTGCCGACATGCGGCATGAGGAACGTATTCTCGAGCGTAAGGTAGCGCGGGTCGAGTTTAGGTTCGCCGTCAAACACGTCGAGACCCGCCGCTGCGAGTTTTCCGGATTCGAGAGCGGCAATCAGCGCATCGTCGACGATGATCGACCCACGTGCCGAATTCAACACGATCGCGCCGTCTTTCATCATGGCGATTCGGTCGGCATTAAGAAATCTTTCGGTCTCGGGCGTTGCCGGACAATTGATCGACAGCACGTCCACTTGGCCCAGCATCGCATCGGCATCAGCATAATAGGTCGCGCCCAGCTCAATGTCGGGAGTCAGACGGCTTCGGTTGTGATAATGGATCTTCATTCCGAAACCACGGGCACGCTGCGCAACGGCGCGGCCGATACGGCCCATACCATATACACCAAGCGCCTTTCCGTTGACGTCGGTACCGAGTTTTTCTGTCGCGATCCATCGGCCCCATTTCCCCTGTCGAATCGTCCGGCCCCATTCATAGGCCCGTCGCGTTGCTCCGAGCATCAGCAGGATCGTGAGGTCGGCGGTTGCATCTGTCAGGACATCCGGCGTGTTCGTTGCAATGAGGCCACGCCTCTTCGCGGCATCAATGTCGATGTGCTCGAAGCCAACGGAAAATGTGGCGACGGCTTTCACTGAAGGCGCGAGTTTCTCGATGACCTCGGCGCTGAAACGCTCCGTACTGCAGGTCAGGATGGCGTCGACACCTTTGCTGCGTTCGATTAGGTCATTGGCCCTCATTTGGGCGTCCGACTCGTTCAGGATCGTATCGTAGTCGCGTATTGCCCGCGCTTCGACATCTTCCGGCAGTTTGCGGGTGAGCAGTAAAACCGGTTTGTCTGCCATGGGATTTCTTCCTTTCATTTGCGGGCCAGAGGCGCTT
>CAXGSZ010000466.1:0-2813 GCA_964012455.1 uncultured Alphaproteobacteria bacterium | reverse complement strand
GGACCAGAGACACTGAACGCCCGCTTTCACGAACTGCATCAGCGGCAATACGGTCACAGTTTCGAACAGAGCACGGTCGAGGCAATTTCCTTCAGATTAACGGCGCGGCGCACCCGCGGTTCAATGCTGGCCGCGCCCGAGGCCAACGGATCACCTACGACGGAAAGACATCGCGAAGTATCCCTTCTGGGCGAGACTACGCAGTATTCCGGCTACACCCGCGAAAAACTGCCAGTGGGATTCACTGCGAATGGGCCAGCCGTTGTCGTCGAGAGCACGACCAGCATGCCAGTTCCGCCAAGTTGGCGTTTCGAAATCAGGCAAGGAGGCGCTATGATCGTTGAAAGGAGCAAAAAATGAGCCAGCTGGACCCAGCGGATTTCAACGTCATCACCAGCACTTTCAAATCGATTGCCGCTGAGATGGGCGACATCATGCTGCGAGCGGCATACTCTTCGATCGTCCGCGAGGCAAAGGATTGCTCGACCTGTGTCATGGATGCCGACGCACGCACCGTAGCCCAGGCAGAGATGATCCCAATTCACATGAATTCATTGGCGGCGGCAGTTCCCTATGTGCGCGGGAAATACAATATCTCGACAATCAAGCCTACGGAGGCATACGTCACGAACAATCCTTACGAAAATGGCCAACATCTGAATGACATCATCTTCATGCTGCCTGTCTTTTCCGAAGACCAGCTCGTCGCTTTTACCGGCAGCGTCTGCCACCACTTAGAGCTTGGCGGCGCCGTCGCCGGCTCCAACGCCAACGCGACGGACCTCTATCAGGAAGGCATCATCATTCCGACGATGAAAATCGACCTAGAGCGTGACCTGGGCGATGGGCCAGTCGAACAATTCCTCCGTGCCAATGTACGGCTGCCCGAGATTATTATCGGTGATTTTCATGCCCAAATTTCCGCGGTGCTTCGCGGACGACAGTTGCTGCAGGAGCTGTTTCAACGATACGGGGTCGATCTGGTGCATGCCTGCATGGCGGAGATGCAGGACTACTCCGAGCGAATGCTGCGCGCCGCAATCGCAGACGTCCCGGACGGGGAGTATTTCGGCGAGGACCAACTCGACGGGCAAACACTGGACGGTCCGCAACCGATGATCCGCGCCCGTGTCGTGGTCAAGGGAGATGAGGCACTGGTCGATATGAGCAAGAGCGACGACCAGGTTTCCTGGCCGGTAAATGCGCCTGTCGCATCGACCCATTCGGCGGTTCTCACAGTCTTCGGATTATTGGCCGGACCGGGTGTTCCGACAAATGATGGCACCTACCGTCCGATCGAAATCGTGACACGCAAAGGCTCCATCCTAGACCCCTATCATCCGGCGCCAGTGCGCGGCCGGATGTCGTCAGCCTATCGCACCGCTTCGGCGGTAAAGCGGGCGCTTGCCGAAGCCGCTCCGGAGCGTTTCTCCGCCGCCGGCAACGACACCACAAACGCAGTAACCATGAGCCGCAAGCTGGAGAAGGGTTACGAGATGTTCGCCGAAATTCTGATGGGCGGCAACGGCGCCGGGCCGGAGAACGACGGTGCCGAAGTCATTGCCCAGATGCTCTCGAATACGGGGAATACCCCGGTCGAGGCGATCGAAATGGACCATGACTTCGTCCGTATCGCCGAGTATGGCCTCATCCCGGACTCGGGAGGTGCCGGCGCACAACGGGGCGGCCTCGGATTCCGCCGCGCATACGATATTCTCGAAGATGGCGTCCTGATCAGCACTAATGGCGACCGCCACAACACTCCTGCCTGGTCGCTCGCCGGCGGCAAGGAAAGCAATCTCTCCGCCTATATCCTCGTCCGTGACGGTGTAGAGACCCGCGTGCCCGCTGCGTCCAATATCGAAGTCCAAAAGGGGGACCAGTTCATTGTGGAAATATCGGGCGGCGGCGGGTACGGCGACCCGAAGTCCCGTGATCGGGCACTGGTAGCGGCGGATATCCGCTGCGGCAGGATTTCACCGGAGGCTGCCTTGGACGCCTACTCCTACGACGGCCGCGATCTCGCCGCGGAATAAGACACAAACTGAGATTCTAAGAAGGAAAGATAAAATGTTCGACAAAGATCAATTCATCGCCGATTGCGAAGCCGCCGTCGCCGATGATGCGAGCCATGTCGGCGTCCGCGAGATTGTTGCTAAACCCGTCTCCGCTCCCGGCGCTGTCCTGAAAGGACTTGGCGAGCCGTCCGGCGGTGGTGTCGAGAAGATCCATAACTCGGACAGGCTCACCATCATCAATGTCGTTTGGGCACCTTGGATGACGATCATGCCGCACAATCATGAAATGTGGGCGGTCATCGGGGTTTATACCGGACGGGAAGATACCATGTTCTGGCGCCGTGTCGAAGACGGACCGGACGGCCATATCGAGGCGGCCGGCGCCAGGGACCTCTCGATCGGCGAAGCCGCCCCCCTCGGTCCCGACATCATCCATTCAGTGACCAACCCAATTCCGCGGCTGACCGGAGCGATCCACGTCTATGGCGGCGACTTTTTTTCGACACCGCGCAGCGAATGGGATGCGGAAACGCTGAACGAGCAACCCTACGACGTCGAGAAGAACATGCGGCTGTTCCAGGAATTCGGCACCGCCTGACGCCACTCCCGTGACCGGCTAGCGAGGTCCCGCAAAACCGCTAGGCCCCTGCCCTGTCCCGTTTACGGGTGGGAGATGATCGAAGGACCGAGCGTCAACCGACATCACTGGGTTTCAAAATCGAAAGGCGGCGGTCGCGCGAATAGCATCCATGTCGTCTGCCACCGAATGCCGCACAGGACGTTCAGCGAAAGCGA
>CAXGSZ010000465.1:0-2817 GCA_964012455.1 uncultured Alphaproteobacteria bacterium | reverse complement strand
CTTGGACGGTATTTCTGTCGAAAGGATTGAGAGCGACGGCGGCCATCGGCTGCTGGCCTGGTGGCGGACGCCGGCCTCGCCAGAGATGCCCATTATACTCTATTTTCACGGCAATGCCGGTCATCTCGGCCATCGCAGCGATAAAGTACGACCTTACCTGGCGCGCGGTTACGGCTTACTCCTTGTTACTTACCGTTACAATGCTGGCGCTGGCGGCTCGCCCAGTGAAGCAGGGCTGTATGCGGACGGCCGTGCGGCAATGGCGTATGCCCGCCGTAAAGGAATCACTTCTGATCGTTTTATCGTCTATGGCGAATCGCTCGGAACCGCCGTCGCAGTGACGACTGCTGCCCAGCACGATGTAGGAGCTGTTGTTCTTGAAGCGCCCTATACGAGCATCGCGAATGTCGCGCAGAATCACTATTGGTATCTGCCAACACGTTATCTTGTTCTCGACAAGTTTGATGTCGCGACGACGATTAAACGTATAAACGCGCCATTAATGATTGTGCACGGAGAACGGGACGTGATTATCCCATCACGTTTCGGAAAGGCGCTCTTCGAGAGGGCAGTGGAGCCGAAAGAGGCCCGCTTCCTGCCAGAAGCAGGCCACAATGACCTACACGAGCATGGCATTGCGCAAATCGTGATAGAGTTTGCCGAACGACACTTGCGGTCGACTAACCGGTAAATTCCGCCAATGCCTCCGGGGTATCGATATCAAGCAGAATGGCGTCGTTTTCCATTTCGACTTCGATAACGAGATCTGGGTAGGATCCGATTAGTGAACGGGCGCCGACATCTCCTGCGATATCCTGAACCTCGGCAAAAAACCGCCTGCCGACCAATACCGGATTCCCACGCTTACCATTATGGGTCGGGACGCAAATAGCGTTACCTTGGTTCGGCGCATAGGACGCGATGAGGAGCTTGATTTCAGCGGCGGAAATACGCGGCATATCGCCGAGACAAATCAGTGCCGCATCTGCGCTGGAAGGCAGGCTTGCGAGCCCGCGTTTTAACGAAGTCGACAGGCCTTCCGCATAGTCAGGGTTCCCGACGAAGGTGACGCTGCGGCAAGATAATGATTCGCGAACACGATTGGCCTCGTGACCGAGCACAACGGTTACGGATTCAACGGCGGAGGCTAGGACGGCATCTACCGTACGAGCGATCATTGCGATGCCGTCGATTTTGGCCAATAACTTGTTTTGCCGCCCCATACGCCGAGATTGTCCGGCAGCCAGCACTATGGCGGCAACTTTGGGTGACGCATCCGTAACTTCGGTTCGGGGGGGACTTGCTTCGGTTCGTGGCATTGGACGGCTCGGTATCTCTTTTAAAAGACCGCCGACACCCATGTTGCGGATGTCTTCGATAGTTATCGCCATACCGGCGACCAGGCGTTGGATGATCCAGTCAGATCCGTGCAAGCGAGGGGAGCGGGCGGAGCCCGGCAGGCCGACAAGATACATTTCGTTAATTTTGCCTAGAAAACTGAGGTTTCCCGGGTCTACCGGCATCCCGAGTTGCAAAATTTCTCCACCTAACGATTTAATAGCCGAGGGTACGACATCGCGACGGTCCGCTACGGCAGACGCGCCGAGGATCAGCGCTAGGTCGCACCCCTGTTCCGTAAGTTCTTTCAGGGAAGTGCGAATAGACGGTTCCTGGTGCTCGCAGACGCGGTCGATGTCGAGCGACAGGCCCATTGCCGCAAGCCGTGCGGCGGTCGCTTCTGTTCCTTTTGCAATTAGGACTTCTCGGTGCCCCGGAAGAACTGTCTGCAACAATCCGACGATGCATTTTTTGTATGGAGCAACGCGAAACAGGCCGTTGCAACTTGCGGCTGCGTCTTCGCAAAGCGCCAGCGTGGTCTCTGAAACTGCGAAAGGTATTATCTTTACCGTGGCCAGCAATTGTCCGGGTGTAACGGATTCGAATGGGCGAATCGTTGACAATGTGATGGCTTCATCAATCGCATTCACCGCGTTTACACGTTCTGGCGACAATATAAACAGGCCTCGAACTGCGGCATAGATGTTAACGCGCCCGGTGCCGGCCGAGCCAAGAGTGACACTCTCGTCTTGAATGACGACATTCCCCATTCTCTGCGCGGCAATATCTTCAGGAATGTCGTCGCCTTCCAGGCGCGCCAAGGTCGCTTCTTTGTGCCCGGCTAGGTTTAGTTGTGCTATGTCGTTCGCCTGCAAGACACGTCCCTTGCGAAAGACACGTTCACTGCCGCGCAGACTGTGTACGAGGATTGCGCCTTCTGCGCTGCTGTCGAGTGGACGAATTCCGAACTTCACGCGGCCTCGCGCTGCGCGGGCGAATGCAGAACTGCGGTTATCTGGGCCATGATGGACACAGCGATCTCCGCGGGAGATACCGCGCCAATGTCGAGGCCAACGGGCGCATGGATGCGGGCAATTTCGCTTTCAGTTAATCCGGCTTCTCTGAGGCGTGCCAGACGTTTTGCATGTGTCCGGTTACTCCCAAGAGACCCGATGTAAAAGGCTGCGCTTCGCAAAGCGATCTTGAGTGCCGGGTCGTCCAACTTGGGATCATGTGTGAGAGTGACGACTGCAGTGCGACGGTCCGGATCCAACGTGCTTATCGCTTCGTCAGGCCAGTCGTGTTGTAGATTCACGCCGGGAAAGCGTGCTTCTGTCGCGAATGCCTGCCTTGGATCAATAATCGTGACGTCATATCCCGACAGCGTCGCCATAGGGACAAGGGATTGTGCAATGTGAACAGCACCAACGACGATCATGCGTTTAGGCGGGGGAAAGGGCTGGAGAAAATACCGAAATT
>CAXGSZ010000464.1:0-2819 GCA_964012455.1 uncultured Alphaproteobacteria bacterium | reverse complement strand
CGGTCTGGGCGCGGCGCGTCATGCCCTGGTGGCAGCGCGTCGGGCTTGAAGTGCTGGCGCATACATTGCCGTTGTTTCATGTCACCGGGCAGGGCTTCAACCGAACGCCATCGGATAATATCGATATGCTACGTAAGCTGGGGCGCGATCCCTTGGTGATCAAATACACCCGTATCGACGCGCTTTACGGTCTCGTCGATCTGATGGATGCGGCACTCGATGCGGCCCCGCGATTGCCCGGTAATACCTTGGTTTTGTTTGGGCAGAAGGAAGACATTGTCCCGAACGAGGCAATGCAGGCGCTGCTCGCGGCGCTGCCCAAAGAGAAGTGCGTGCGCGTCGTCCGATATCGCTCCGGCTATCATATGCTGCTGCGCGATTTGAAGGCGGACATCGTGCTGCGGGACCTGGTTGCTTGGATCGCCGATCCGGCTGGCGCCTTTCCATCTGGTGCCGATCGCCTCGCGCAATCAAACCTGTCGCCGACTACACAAGCCTCTGGTGCCGCGTCGCGGCTTGCCCTAAATTGCGCTCCGTCTATTGTACAGCGCCCGTAGCTCAGCTGGATAGAGCGTCGGCCTCCGGAGCCGAAGGTCAGAGGTTCGAATCCTCTCGGGCGCGCCAAAATTTCCTTTAACCGCCACAATGCTTTACTACTACGTTTAATGCCCTCACCGGCTGAAAATGGACTTGTTTGGTGATCCCTTCAGACGGGACGAGATCAACGCAATTATTCGGCTATTGTGGGAGAAGGAAACGGCCCATGAGCTTGAGATCATGGATGGCCTTGAGTTACAAATTCTGGTCATTTCAAATTAAGGAGATGAGGAAAAACACCGCTGGCCGGTTAATTTATGCGGGAGTGTTGAATTGAGTTTCTTGCCGTGGTTGGTCCTGCCATGAAATACGATCCGTTGAAGATTGATCTCGACGCGCCGGACTGGTTCCGTCAAGCGATCGCACAGCCTGTAAGATCACGGTTTCTCGAGGTGGTCGATTGCCGCATTCACTATCTTGCCTGGTTCGACCCCGAAACCGGCGACGAGCACCAGCGCGCCCTTCCCGGCCTGCTACTAATCCATGGCGGCGGGGCGCACGCCAACTGGTGGCGTTTCATTGCGCCGTTTTTCTCAGCGACTAATCGTGTTTGCGCTATCGATCTTTCGGGCATGGGTGATAGCGGCGACCGCGACATCTACGAGCCCAAGACTTGGATTAGTGAGATCGACGCCGTGTTGCGCGACGCCGGGCTTTACCCGGATGGCACGGGTGTAAGCGAGCCGAAACCGTTTGTTGTTGGGCACAGTTTTGGTGGTTTCATGGCCATGAAGTTCGGTGCCGAATCGGGGCAGCGCCTAGGCGGCACCGTGATCGTCGACTCGCCGGTTCAGGACCCAACGGATACGCCGCTTCCGGAACCGGCCGCGTCGACCCGGACCGAGCCGCCGGTCTATTCGGATTATGCCACGGCGCTTTCCCGTTTTCGACTTATGCCGTCCCAGCCTTGCGAGAACACCTATATAACTGACTTTATCGCCCGAACGTCAATCCGGGATTACAAAGACGGCTGGACCTGGAAATTCGATTTTAAGGTTATGGGCTCGCGGCGATTCGGCGAGCCTTACAGAGCGGAACTCGGAGCGCTGAAGGGCCGAGCCGCACTAATCCATGGTGAGAAGAGCGCGATCGTTTCGCCACGGACGGTATCCTACATGTCTGAACTCATGGGACCTGCAGCCCCCGTGGTCGAGATACCCAACGCCTATCACCATCTCATGCTCGACCAACCGCTCGCCTTCATCTCCACGCTTCGCGCGATCCTCGCCGCGTGGACGCGAAGTCTGGAATAAGGAACCCCGTCTAATCGCCTTGTCGACACACCCAATCTCTTGACGGCGCGTTTTAAGCGATCCATCCCGCAGCCGTTTGCTTGCGTCAGCCAGAGGCGGGCTGAACCAGAAAACACTCTATCCGCCTTCTATCGGCGGCCAGATGGAATGGCACGTCCCCTTCCGGCTTGGCGCGCAGCATGTGGCGGTCTTCCTTGCTGTCGTCGAAGGGGATTGCGCAATGTTGCCTGCAGCAATTGTCCCAGAGCATCACGTCGCCAGGCTGCCATTTGTGGATGTAGGTGAACTCAGGCTTCGAGATACGCACGGTCAATTCGTCGATGAGGGCGCGCCCTTCCTCACCGGGGATTCCTTCGATCTCCACCGCCCAGCGCCCGATGCACAAACACTTCCGCAATGTCTCAGGGTGGGTCCGGATCATGGGGTGCCAGACATCCGGGCGCACGCGGCTTTCTGCTTCCGTCAGCGGCGGTAGGTTCGGGTAGTTGATGAGGTGCATCTCGACCCGGCTGAACCGGGCGCGTTTTTCGTCCAAAAGCGCCTGTGTTTCGGGTGCCAGCGCCTCATAGGCTCGATAGGCGCTCGCGAAGCCCTTGTCGCCGCCGACTGTCGGCGTTTTGACGCCGTAGAGCATGGACGCCAGGTTTGGTATCTCTTTGTCGACACCGTCGCTGTGCCAGCCCCAGCCAGCGCGTTTGATGCCGACGGGCTTGCCGTCTTTCTCGACGTTGGAAACCATGTTGATTTTGGGTGCGGGCGAAGATTGAACGGAATTTCCGTGACGAACCGCGGCAAGATGTGGAGTTCGCCGGAGTTCTTGGTGAACGCGGTGTGCTCGGCCGGCGTTCAGTCAACGCCGCGTAACAGCAGGATTCCCTATTGCAGCCAGATCTCCCGAAGCTCGCGAGCCCTTTTGCGTCAATTGGACGGCTCGGGTCGAGGTCGAGGATTTCAGCCCCCAGCGCTGTA
>CAXGSZ010000463.1:0-2825 GCA_964012455.1 uncultured Alphaproteobacteria bacterium | reverse complement strand
AAATCGAAATGCCCAAGCTCAAGAACAAGAGCAGCGCCAAGAAACGTTTCAAAATCACGGCCAAAGGCAAGGTCCGCTTCAACAGCGCTAACCTCCAACACATGCTGCGGCGTCGATCGCAGAAGATGAAACGCACGAACCGCGGCACGCAGGTTATGTGCGACGCGGATGCGCGGATCGTCAAACGCAATTTCCTGCGGACGTGAGGAGGACGACATGGCACGAGTGAAACGCGGCGTTACCAAGCAAAACCGCCACAAGAAGGTCCTCAAGCAGGCCAAGGGTTCGCGGGGGCGCTCCAAGAATACTTTCCGCGCCGCCATTCAGCGCGTTGAGAAGGACCTGCAATACGCCTATCGCGACCGGCGCGCCCGCAAGCGGAACTTCCGCGCCCTGTGGATCCAGCGCATCAACGCCGGCACGCGGGAACACGGCATGACCTATTCGCAGTTCATGAACGGCATGAAGAAGGCCGGCATCGAACTCGATCGCAAGGTCCTCGCCGATCTCGCAGTGCGCGAGCCGGAGGCCTTTAAGGCGTTGGTCGATCAATCCCAGGCCGCCTTGGCCGCTTAAAGCCGCCGGCAGAGCCCAGGCTTTGGCGATGGATAGTCCCGAACAATTGAAGGACGCGTTGCTGGCGGATGTCGCGGCGGCGGCGGACATTGAGTCTCTTGAACGGCTTCGCGTGTCTGCGCTCGGCCGCAAGGGTCGCATCACGGACCTGATGAAAGGTCTCGCCGCGCTCGATCCTGATCAGCGCCGCGCGACCGGCCAGGCCCTGAACCAGGTCAAGGAAGCTGTGCAGTCGGCAATCGAGGCGCGCAAGGCGGACCTCGAGGATGCCGAGTTGGACGCCCGCCTCACCGACGAGACGGTGGATGTCACCTTGCCTGTATCCTATGGCGGGGAAGGCCGGCTGCATCCGATCAGCCAAACCCTCGACGAAGTGGTCGCTATCTTCGGGGAAATGGGCTTCTCGGTCGCGGAAGGGCCGGATATTGAAGATGACTTCCATAATTTCGAGGCGCTGAACATCCCGCCCGAGCATCCGGCGCGGCAGATGCACGACACCTTCTATCTTCCGGAAAAAGCGGACGGGTCACGCATGTTGTTGCGTACTCATACCTCGCCCGTGCAGATCCGGACGATGGAGACACAGGACCCTCCGATCCGGATAATCGTGCCGGGGCGTACATTCCGCTGCGACTCCGACCTGACCCACACGCCGATGTTCCACCAGGTCGAGGGGTTGGTGATCGATAAGACGACGCATATGGGCCACCTCAAGGGTTGCCTGATCGAATTCTGCCGCGCCTATTTTGAGGTCGACGACGTGCCGGTCCGCTTCCGGCCGAGCTACTTCCCGTTCACCGAACCGTCGGCCGAGGTCGATATCGGCTGCTCGCGCGACCGCGAGAGCATCAAGATCGGCGCCGGAGACGATTGGCTGGAGATTCTCGGCTGCGGCATGGTGCATCCGAAGGTGCTCCGGGCCGGCGGTATCGATCCAGACGAATACCAAGGCTTCGCCTTCGGCATGGGCCTGGAGCGTATCGCCATGCTGAAATACGGCATCCCGGATTTGCGGACCTTTTTCGAAGCGGATCTTCGGTGGCTGCGCCACTACGGCTTCGTTCCAATGGAGGTGCCGACCATGCTGCGGGGGCTCACGCCATGAAGTTCACCCTGAAATGGCTGAAAGAGCATCTGGAAACCGATGCATCGCTTGACGAGCTCTCGGCCCGCCTGACGATGCTCGGTCTCGAGGTCGAGGAGATCAGCGACGCGGCAGAGGCCCTGCGCAGCTTCCGCACGGCGCGGGTCGTCAGCGCGGAGCAGCATCCCAACGCCGACCGGCTGCGTGTCTGTGTCGTCGATTCGGGCGACGGTGATAACGTGCAAGTTGTTTGCGGTGCGCCCAATGCGCGCGCAGACATGATTGGCGTCTTCGCGCCGTCCGGTGCCCATATCCCGGGCACGGGTATCGACCTCAAGAAAACCAAGATTCGCGGCGTCGAATCCGACGGTATGCTGCTCTCCGAACGGGAAATGGGCATTTCGGAAGATCACGAAGGCATCGTCGATCTGCCAGACGGCACACTAATCGGCCTCGAAGCCGCCGAAGTCATGGGACTGGACGATCCGGTCATCGAACTTGGCATCACACCGGATCGCGCCGACTGTTTCGGCGTCTATGGCATCGCCCGCGATCTCGCGGCGGCCGGTGTCGGTACGTTGAAGCCAGTCTCGGCTGAGAAGCATAATGGGACATTCAAGCCTCCCATCAAATGGAAACGCGATTTCCCGGAGGCACACCAAGACGCCTGCCCGATGGTTGTCGGACGGTATTTCCGGGGCGTATCCAACGGCCCCAGCCCAAAATGGGTTCAGGACCGGTTGATCGCCATCGGCCTACGGCCAATCTCCGCTCTGGTCGACATCACGAACCTCGTCACCTTCGATCTTTGCCGACCGCTCCATGTATTCGACGCAGACAAGGTGTCAGGTGGTCTCACGATGCGCTTCGCCCGAGACGGCGAGAAGATTCTCGCACTAGATGGCCGTGAATACTCGCTCGAAGACGGCATGAGCGTGATCGCGGACGCAAACAGCGTCCACGGCATCGGCGGCATTATGGGCGGCGAAGACACCGGCTGCACAGAAGAGACGACAAACGTGTTCCTCGAAGTTGCCCTCTTCGACCCGATCCGCACGGCGACGACCGGGCGCAAGCTCGGTATTGAATCCGACGCGCGCTATCGCTTTGAGCGCGGCCTCGATCCGGAATCCGCCTATTGGGGCGCCGAAGTTGCGACGCGCCT
>CAXGSZ010000462.1:0-2832 GCA_964012455.1 uncultured Alphaproteobacteria bacterium | reverse complement strand
TGATGCGCCCCAGCTCCAATCCTCCCATGATCTGCTTGAAGCCGTTGCCGGGTTCCATACCGATCAACTGGTCGCCGGGAACGCGGCAGTCTTCAAGCAGGAGTTCGGCTGAGTCGATACCCTTGTAGCCCAGTTTTTCCAGCTTCTTAGACGCTCGGAAACCTTCGCCCTTCTCGACGAGGAAGAGACTAATCCCGCGATGCCTCGGCTCGATTTCCCAGTCGGTCTTTGTGAGAATCGCCATGACATGAGCGTGGATACCGTTCGAAATCCAGGTCTTGGTGCCATTGATGATGTAATCGTCACCATCCTTGGCGGCGCGTGTCCGGATCGACTGGAGGTCAGTGCCACAATTTGGCTCCGTCAACGCGATACCGCCACGTAACTCACCCGTCGCAAATTTTGGCAGCCATTTCTTCTTCTGTTCATCCGTGCCGAACCGCTGGACGGCGGAGGCCATGATCAGATGCGAATTGAAAATACCGGCAAGCGACATCCAGGTGTGGGCGACCTTCTCGCAAATCTTGGCATAGGTCGCGCAGGATAGGCCGAGACCGCCGTATTCTTCATCAATAATGGCGCCGAACAGGCCAAGTTCGGCCATTTTGTAAACGATTTCCTCCGGCCAGGTATCGTTGTGCTCAAGTTCCATTACATGCGGGCGCACATCGCGCTCGAGGAATTGTTCTAGGGTCTGCAGGATCAAAGTATCCTGTTCTTCAATCATCGCTGAATCGGGCATGAATGCTCCTTCTTTGAATTAGAGGACACCGCGGCGTTTCGCGGTTTCCAGGACAATATCGGCGGATTTGACGTTCGCTTTGTTAACTGCTTTTCCGTCTACACGTGCCGCACCCGTTGGGCTCGCTTCGACCGCAGACTTCACCCGCCGGGCATAATCTATGGCTTCTGCGTCCGGGGTGAAGACGCCATGAATATGGGGAATTTGTTGGGCGTCGTAAGATGCCTTTCCGGTGAAGCCCATTGCGGCGATGGCCTTCGTCTCTTCCAGTAGTCCGGTGGTGTCGTTCGGTTGGAAAAAGGGTCCGTCCATCGCATCAAGGCCTGCGTCTGATGCAGCCAGTACGATTCGGTTGCGCAGATGATGAAGTGCACCTTGGCTCATATCTGAACCGATTTCACCGCTGAAGTCGGCGTATCCCAGGAAAAGTGCAGATACCTGGGGTGCCGCCTTCGCGATCGCGCGCGCGTTATCCAAACCTCTCTGGGTTTCGATCAGGATGATCAACTCGAGATTTGGGTGTCGCGGCGCGAGGATTCCGGCCACCCATTGGACTTGTTCTTTGCTTTCAACCTTCGGTATCACCACGCCGTCGGGCGGGTCTACTAGGTCGGCAATTGCCAACATATCACGCACCGCTTCGTCAGTTCCAACTATGTTCATACGGACAGTTCGCAGTACCGGTCGCTCGGCGGCCCTGACAAAGAGGGGAAGGCATACCTCGCGTGCTTCCTGCTTCCGCGCTGGAATCGTACTGTCTTCCATATCGAGGCAGAACATGTCGGCGCCCGATGCCATACCGTCTTCCCAACGTTCGGGTTCGAGCGCTGAGTAAAAGATGATGCTACGGCGGTTGTGGATTTTATGATTCACGAGGATCCCAATTGACGCCTAAGCGCCTGCGGCGGCGACTTTGTCATCGACGCTATGGCCCTGTTTCGGGACGAGGAAGCTTCGTTCGTATGTCATGACTACGGCACTGTCTTGATTCGTGCCGGTCGTCCGCACCGTTACAATTCCTTGCGTTGGCCGAGATTTGGACTCGCGCTTGTCCAGCACTTCGGATTCTGCATAAAGCGTGTCGCCGACAAACACCGGATGCGGCATTTTGATGTCGGTCCATCCGAGATTGGCGATGGCCTTTTGGCTGGTATCGCTTACCGACATACCGGCGACCATCGAAAGCGTTAGGCATGAATTCACCAGCGGCTTGCCGAATTCGCTGTGCGAAGCATATTCGGTGTCGAAGTGGAGTGGGTGGGTGTTCATCGTCAGAAGGGTGAACCAGCTATTGTCCGCATCGTTGATAGTCCGCCCTGGCCGGTGTTCGTAGACCGCGCCGATCTCGAAATCCTCATAATAGCGGCCTATATCTTCGCGGTATCTGTTCGGGCCAACTTCGCGGGTGCCGTAGCTCATCTCAGTCTTCTCCCGTCAGCGCCATATTGGGCGCCGGCATAGTACGCTGGAACACGTCGTACACCGACCCGTTCTCGAAGTTCATGATTGTCTCGTGCGGTAGTGCTTCATCGGCAGTGCCCACACATGGGGAGACGAGAGAGCCGAACTTCCATGGCCCTCATCATAGCGAGTGTCGAGTCGGCTTCGTGACGTGCCCGCATGCCGGCCAACAAGGTCCCGCATCAGTAACTTGGCACGAACTATCCCTCCGGGTTGAATGTCGTCGTAATCGAGTTCCGAGACAAATTCCACAAGATGCCGGGTGATTTCCCACATCGATCAATCCTAGGAAGCCATGGCGATTTGTTCGGCGCGGGCGAGTGTTCGCCGCGCCGCAATGACGACCGGCTCGTCGATCATCTTACCGTCGACCTGCACGGCGCCTGAATAGTCGCCGGAGGCGGCCTCGATGATGCGCTTGGCGGTGGCCACTTCGTCGTCTGTCGGACTGAACGCGGCGTTGATTGGGGCAACCTGAGAAGGATGGATCGCCGCTTTGCCGGAGAAGCCAAGAGCCCGCGCCTTCCGTGATTCTTCCACCAAGCCATCTTGGTCGTTAATCTCGATCCACACCGTATCGAGGGCTTCGATGCGCGCTTCGCTCGCCGCCAGAACGACCTGACTGCGTG
>CAXGSZ010000461.1:0-2834 GCA_964012455.1 uncultured Alphaproteobacteria bacterium | reverse complement strand
GGCAGCGGTTTGGGCTCGTGTACAAGCATCGAGCTTGCATAGATGAACTGTTCGATGTCGAAGGCCTGCAGCGCCGTGATCAGTCGGCGTGAACCCTCAACGTTGACCGTCTCGTAGAGAGGATTGGGCTCGCCGGTGATATCGAAATAGGCGGCCAGGTGGATGCAGGCGGCAAGCTGGTCTCCGAAATCGTCCCTGACCTTTTCGAGGGCAGCAGACACGGACGCGTCATCGGCGAGATCTATCGAATAAGAAGCGGCGAGATCGGGATTATCCTCGACGGGAGACCGGTCGAGACCAATCACGCGATATGTCCTGCCGAGGCGCTGCGTCAGCGCGCGCCCAATATATCCGTTCGCGCCTGTAATCAGAACGATACGCTTGTCCATGGGAGTGCCCTCGATTTGGTAGCCGGAAGATGTTCGACTTCGGTACGATGAAGACGGCAGCCGCTCCCTTCAAGGAGCGGCTGCTGCATGTCGCCGCCCTAACAACAGCCGGAGGATTTCCCATCTGCGCGTGACTGGGAAACTTCCTGCACGAGCTCGGCCGTCTTCGCATCGCTTCCGGTACGGGCGACATCGGCTTGCGAAACCATGCCGCAGCATTTCCCGTCATCGTCGATAACCGGGACACGGCGAACCTGGTTTTTCTCCATGGATGCCAGACAGTCTTCCAGAGAGGTGTCGGGAGTAACGCTGACAACCGACCGGGTCATCACGTCTCCGACGCGTGTCTCCGCCGACATTCCCTCAGCGATGGCCCGGCAACACACGTCGCGATCCGTGATCACGCCGACAAGACCACCCTCATCGTCGACGACCGGGATTTGCCCGCAATCATTTTCGACCATAAGTGTGGCAGCGTCCTGAAGACTTTGGTCTTCCTTGCAGCATGCCGGATCGCTAGTCATAATTTCGCTGGTTTTCATCTGTCTCTCCAAAAGTTTGGCGTTCCGTTCGATGGGAAGCCATCTCCGCCAAATCAAATGGAGGACGTGACCGCCGCATCGAATCGTCGGGTCCAGCAAACCTAATGTTTGACATCATGGGAAGGTCAAGGCCGGCTCGCAAGATTCCAGACTTTCAACAATTTGGTGCCGGGTCCGTTCCTTGGCCCAAGGCTGTAACGACCAAGGATGGGTTTGTCTCAATCGAGACCTTTATTCGTGCTTGATGCAAATACCTCTTGACCCTCCAACGATGGTAAGCGGCACCTTGGTGCCGGGCCCCGGAGAGTGGACCGTCGCAGGCTGTTCGGTGTGGAGCTGCGGAATGAGCCGCAGCATATCCCCGGTCTGTGGCGATGCCAGAACTGCGTGGCAGCGGGCTGCATTACGCAAGACAGGAAACCCTGTCGGCATAGGCAAGCGAAGGGGAAAAACCGATGGCTTGGGGTTTAGCGGCGATCATGATCGTCATCGTATCGTGGATTTTCTACCGGTACTTCGCCCCGCGTGGATGGCGCGAATGGACCGGCGCCGGCCTTGTGCAGGCTTTCATCATCGCCCTCTATGCTGAAATGTTCGGCTTCCCTTTGACCGTATACCTTCTCATACGATCATTCGGGATCGATCGGGAGTATGTCAGCGCCAACCTGTGGTCGACACTCGTGGGTCTAGGCGAAACCGGGATGTTTGTCTCGATGCTGATAGGCTACTCGCTAGCGATCATCGGCGTGGGAATGTTCATTCACGGATGGCGCGCGGTCTATAAGGCGCGTCACGATGAACGGCTTGTCACCGATGGACTATATCGTTTCGTACGGCACCCGCAGTATACCGGGTTGTTTCTTGCTCTGTTCGGAGAAGGCGTCATTCACTGGCCGACAATCTTTTCGGCCGTTCTGTTCCCGGTGATCGTGCTCGCCTACTATCTTCTCGCCCGCAAGGAAGAACGCGACATGATCCGTAAATTTGGCGACGAGTATCGCGCTTATATGCGCAAGGTTCCAATGCTGCTGCCACGCCCCGGTCGTTGGAAAGAGCTGGCCAAGAGATCGCAGCAGCCAAGAAGCTAACGGCGACGATGACCATGCGCCAAATCTGAACCCGCATATCAAGAGAAGCGGCGCTGGACTCCGGCGAACGGTAGGCGCGAAGTTCGGGGTTGAGGACAATTGTCCTGCACCTGCCTGCGCGTCCTTCATACAGAGAAGTTTCGGGGTCTTCCGTGCCTTTAACGGTCTATGTCCAATAGGCGGCCTTGACCTTCCCATGATGGGAAGGACTACATTGTCGGTCGAACCTTAATCTGGCGATGCGGAGATGCTTTCTATGCAATCAAAAGAATCACGATTGACGCGCCGCGCGGTCCTCGCCGGTTCCGGTGCTCTGGCCATTGGCGGCGGATTGGCCGCCGTTCTGGGAGCCGGAGGTAGAACGCCGGTGGGTGCCAGCACAACCGCCGGCCGCCGCGTCCTCAAAACCGGAACGACCAGCGCGCCACTCGTCGGCGAAGCCTCTCAAATACCGGTGTGGGGTTACAATGGCTCGGTACCGGGTCCTGCTCTCAGGCTTGGGCAGGGAGAGGCCTTCGAGGTCCTGCTGGAAAACGCTCTCGAGGAAAAAACAACCATCCATTGGCACGGCGTTCGTGTTCCCAACGCGATGGATGGCGTTCCCCACCTCACCCAGCCCCCCGTGGAGCCCGGCGAAAGGTTCAGATATGCCTTTACGCCGGAGGATGCGGGCACTTTCTGGTACCATCCCCATCAGCGCAGCTTCGAGCAGGTCGGTCGCGGCCTCTACGGACCGCTCATTATCGAAGAGGCAGATCCGCCGCAGGTCGATCGCGACCTCGTCTGGATGCTCGACGACTGGAGGCTCAATGACC
>CAXGSZ010000460.1:0-2836 GCA_964012455.1 uncultured Alphaproteobacteria bacterium | reverse complement strand
CTGCGCAAGCTTGATACCGACTATGTCGATGTCTTTCAGTTCCACGCGGTGCCACCGATGCTCTACAGCCGCATTCGTGAAGAGTATGCACCCGCCCTGTTGCGCGAGAAGGAGAAAGGCAAGTTTCGGCACCTCGGGCTCACCGAGACGCCGCCCAACGACCCTGCCGGCGAGATGCTGATCGAAGCATCGCAGGATCCCATCTGGGAAGTTGCGATGCTGGGTTTTCACATGATGCATCAGGTGGCGCGGCGGAACTGCTTTCCGGGGACCATGGCGAATGGGATCGGTACGGTCATCATGTTTGTGGTGCGCAGCATCTTCAGCATCCCCGGTCGGCTGGAAGAGAGCATGGCGCAGTTGATCGTCGAGAAACGGGTCCCCGATTGGCTTGACGGTGACAATCCGCTGGGGTTTCTGGTACGTGACGGCGGGGCCGACACCATAATTGATGCAGCCTATCGCTATGCCCGACATGAGCCCGGCACCGACGTTATACTCTTTGGCAGTGGCGTCGAAGAGCACATCCGAACCAATATCGCTTCCATTCTGCAGCCGCCGCTACCGGCGGAAGACTTGGTGCGCCTTGAAGAATTATTCGGGGCGTTGGAAGGGGTCGGCCTTGATCTTCCGGAGCCACGGGAGGTGTGATGCAACAGACAGATACAGATAAAACGTCGATTTTTTGCTTCGGCTTGATCACGTCTATAACATAAATTGCAGCGGACCTTTCAACTGGCTTAGGGAATTGTCCAGACTGTAGACCTTCCTGCGGATATAATGACCGACCGTGCTGCCGACGCGCCATCTAGTGATAGTATAGACGGCAAGTCGAACGCATGCTCATGGCTCAAATGGGGAGGGCACATCAGGCAGCGATGGATTGCTTTGACCGCTCCGCCCTGCGGGCGCGCACGGACGAAGTTCAGGCGTGCGATCTGCGTCCCGGTGCAAAGCTGCTGGGGGTTTATAGCTGGCAGGCCCGAACACTGGACTCGTGGCAGCGCGCGAGGGGTGCGCCGTCCCGGCGGATCGGATGATGGTAGGTTGGCTCGACGATGAGGATGTGTCCTCCGATTGAGGCTTGTCCCTCGGTTTCAAATCTCGAGAAAAGGTCTTACTCTTGCCGATCGGTGTGCCGTGGAGGGCGCGCGTTTTTAAGAGGGGATGGGAAATGTCTGAACTGGCATTCAAAACAGCAACTGAGCTCGCCGCGATGATCAAGTCGAAGGAAATCGGTGCGGAGGAGCTTCTCGATCATTACCTCGAGCGTGTGGAGCGTTACAATCGGTCACTCAATGCAATCATTGTCATGGATGCGGAACGCGGTCGAGAACGGGCGCGACAGGCCGACACGGCACTGGCGAAAGGCGAAGTCTGGGGCCCGCTGCATGGCGTGCCGATGACTATCAAGGAATCCTTTAATGTTGCAGGGCTGCCGACGACGAATGGTCGGCCGGACATGAAGGACAACATTGCGAGGAGCGACGCACTCGCGGTTGAGAGATTGAAGGCGGCCGGTGTGATCCTATTCGGCAAGACCAATGTCCCCATAAATCTCGCCGACTTTCAGAGTTACAACGAGGTTTATGGAACAACTAACAGTCCCTGGGACGTGGAGCGTGTTCCGGGCGGGTCTTCGGGGGGCTCGGCGGCCGCCCTCGCCGCCGGTCTCTGTGGTTTCGAATCCGGTTCCGACATTGGTGGCTCGATCCGCAATCCGTCGCATTTTTGCGGCGTCTTCGGACATAAGCCGACATGGGGCCTGATCCCACCCCGCGGGCATGCGTTGCCCGGTCATCTCGTTCAACCGGATCTTTCGGTCGTCGGCCCGTTGGCGCGCGGTGCGGCCGATCTTGAAACGGGTGTCCTTGCAATGGCGGGTCCGGACGAACTCGATGGTGTTGGGCTCAAGCTCGACTTGCCGCGACCCCGCCATGCCAATTTATCCGGATACAAGGTGGCGGTGTGGGCGGACGACGACGCCGCACCTGTCTCGCAAGAAGTGCGCGAACGGGTCCTCGCAATCGCGGAGACCGTCGAAGATGCCGGTGGCAGTGTTGATTTCGACGCGCGACCGGATTTAGATCCATCGGCGGCGCACGACATCTTCCAGACCTTGCTGTGGTCGGCGATGGCCGCCCGCATACCTGACGCGGATTTCGCTGAGATGGTTAAGGACGCCGCGGCTTTGAATCTCAACGATCGGAGTGGCGGTGCAATGGTGCTACGCGCGCAGACAATTACCCATCACGATCACTACATTGCGCATAACAAACGCATGATCCTACGCTGGGCCTGGCACGCGTTCTTCAAGGAATATGACGCGCTGATCGCACCGATCATGGCGACCCCGGCCTTCCAACACGACCACCGGCCGATGGGGCGGCGCAAGATCACGATCGATGGGACTGAGCGTCCCTATTTCGAGCAGCTTTTCTGGGCTGGCCTCGCGGTCTGCTGCTATCTGCCGTCTACCGTTATCCCGACAAGTCCTAACAGTGAAGGTCTGCCGATCGGTGTCCAGATCATTGGTCGCCAGTTCGGCGATCTGGAGACCATCGGGCTTGCCAAGCTGCTCGAAGCCGAAGGCTACGCGTTCACGCCGCCCTCGGGCTATGCATGACGTCATCGCATCTCGGAAATACCGCCACCATGCGTGCCGCACCTGGCTGCGGCGCCCGTACCCTCCAGGACACTCCTTACTGCGCGCCTGCGGTGCGCGGGGGAAGACGTTGCCGGATGCAAGGTGGGACGGGATCGAGCGCATCGGCGGGCAACCGAAATTCCCCGAAGCACGGCGGCTATTCGTGGACCGAGGCCATCCGACGGCGTC
>CAXGSZ010000459.1:0-2840 GCA_964012455.1 uncultured Alphaproteobacteria bacterium | reverse complement strand
CGGCTATCTTCGTCGGTAGCGGTATCTTCGGAGCCGAGGCAGAGCTGCTGCGGGTTGCTGAACTGTTGGAAGCTCCGGTCATTATGAGCCGCACCGGACGGGGCGCTGTTAGCGACCGCCATTACCTGGCGCAGATCATGATCTCCGGCCAAGAGTTGTGGGACGACGTCGACGCAGCGCTGGTCGTGGGCACGCGCTTCTCCGCACCGGGTCTCGCCTGGGGCCGACAGGATGACGTCAAGTTGGTCCGCATCGACATCGATCCGAAACAGGCTGGGAAACCACGTGCTGCAGACGCCACGCTTATCGCACAGGCGGCGACGGGACTCGATGCATTGGCGTCCCACATTCCTGAACACAATCGGGAGCGCGCTTCGCGCCAGAATGAATTGCGGGCGGCCAAACAGCGGGCACTCGACAAGCTCGCGGACCTGCAGCCGCAATATGGGTTTGCGCAGGTGATTCGGGAGGCACTGCCCGACGACGGCATCCTCGTCACCGATGTAACGCAGATGGCGAGCTTTTTGCAAAACTGGATGCCGGTCTACGCGCCACGCACCCTGATTACACCTGGCTATCAAGCGACGCTCGGCATGGGGGTGCCGACGGCGCTTGGCGCCAAGGTCGCCTGCCCGGACCGCAAGGTCATCTGCGTCAGCGGCGATGGCGGGTTCATGTTCAATGTGCAGGAGCTGTCCACAGCGGTCGCGCACGACATCGATGTCGTCATCATCGTCTTCAACGACAGCGCCTACGGCAACGTCAAACGCTACCAGAAGGATAACTATGGCGGACGCTATATCGGCGTCGATCTGCACAATCCCGATCTGGTGATGCTTGGCCGCAGTTTCGGCATGACGGCCCTTCGCGCAGAGACGTCGGCCGCACTTGGCGATGCCCTGAAAGAAGCGGAGTTGACACCGGGCCCGGCCCTGATCGAGGTGCCGTTTGAAGAGGTGTCAAGCATCTGGAAGCTCATCCGGCGGCCCTCTTCCGCTGCGAACTAGGCGCTGCAAACGAGGCGCCGCGCCGGCGTTGGCCTTCGCTGCCGCCGGTCTAGAATTTCTATGGAAACCAAGCGATGGGAGCCCGGCGATGGCGAAGGGATATTTGGTGGTGTGTTATCGGGAAATCCGAGATCCCGAGAAGCTTATGAAATATGCGGAGCTGGCGCCGAAGGCGATGCTGCCCCAGGGCGCCAATATCCTCGTCCGCGATGGCCGTGTCGAGGCTTTCGAGGACGGGCTGAAGCAACGCACTGTGGTCGTGGAATTTCCGAGTTACGAAGCGGCGCTTGCCGCCTATAAGAGCCCGGAGTATCAGGCCGCGGTCGCCGCCCTTGGCGACGGCGCCGTGCGGGATTTCCGGATCGTCGAAGGCGTCGACTAGAACATTCGAAAACCACTTTGCTGAGGAACCGGAATGATCGACATCAACGGTATGGCGCATGTCATCCTGACCGTATCGCAATACGACAAGGCGAAAGCGTTCTACGGGCGGCTGATGCCGGCGATGGGCCTTGAGTGTGTGTTTGACGGCAGCGACATGACCTATTTCGTAGGCGCGCGCACGGCGCTCGGCATCCAGCCCTGCAAGTCGGAGTTCGCCGGCGAGCGGTTCGAGCAGGGCCGCGTCGGCCTGCACCACATCTGCTTCCGGGCACGGTGGCGCGAAGACGTCGACAAGGTCGACGCGCTGTTGCGGGAAATGGGGGGCCATATCGTGACACCAGCGCAGGAAGGCCATTGGGCGCCCGGCTATTACTATGTGCTGTGCGAGGATCCCGACGGCATCCGTGTCGAAGTCAACCATGTGCCGGGCCAGGGTGTCCTGGCGGACGACGCCGGATTTAATCCGGGAGACAATTTTCACGCATAGGGACGATGCTCCGTTCCTGCATTGACCGGAAAGGACGAGAACTTTGGACCTGACCACTGTCGAATACGAGAAGCGCGGGCACATTGCCTATGTGATCCTGAACCGGCCGGACAAGCTGAACGCCATGAACACGGCTATGCACCGGGAATTGGGCCAGGTCTGGCAGGACTTTCAGATGGACCCGGAGATGCGGGCCGCCGTGCTGTCCGGTAACGGCCGCTGCTTCAGCGCCGGCGCCGACCTCTCCGGGGGTGCCCCCGACACGTATCGATACACGGGCGACTTCCCCGACATCTCGCGCACGCGCAAGGTCTACAAGCCGATCGTCAGCGCGCTGCACTCGCATGTCGTCGGCTACGGCATGTGGATCGCACTCGATGCCGACCTGCGCGTCGCGACGCCGGACACGTCCTTCTGGCTGCCGGAACCGCAATGGGGCATCGCCACCATCCCGGCCGCCTGGTTCCCGAAGATCATGCCCTGGGCGATTGCTTCGGAATTGCTCTTGCTGGCGGAGCGGATCGACGCCGAGCGGGCGCGCGAAGTCGGGCTGATCAACAAGATCGTGCCGCAGGAGGAGCTGATGGCCGAGGCGGAACGGATGGCGCGGCGCCTCGCGGAACTGAGCCCGGTGGCGGTGCAGGGGATGAAGGAATCGATGGTGCGGGGAGATGGTCTCGACTACGCCGCGATCGACCAGATCACCGACGTCATTCAGAACCGGGTCATGAATTCGGAGGACCGCAAGGAGGGCGGCCGCGCCTTTGTCGAGAAGCGGTCCGCCGTGTGGCCGGCAGCATCGCAAGGATAGGGCAGTCATGGCCAGGGCGGATATCCGGAAGCTCGCGACCTTCGTCGACGAGATTCACGAAGAAGCGGGACGTGCGATCAGCCCGCCGATGCGCCGGGCCGCCGCCGTTGCGGTGATCGCGAACCCTTTCGCGGGGCAATTTGGAGAAGAC
>CAXGSZ010000458.1:0-2846 GCA_964012455.1 uncultured Alphaproteobacteria bacterium | reverse complement strand
CGACGCGGACGATATCTCTCTTTTCAAAAACCGCTACAGCGCACTGATCCAGGGTTCGTCAGACCTGCAGAAAATGCTCAACGACCGAGGCATCCGCAATCTCCTTGTCACCGGCACCAAGACAAATGTCTACTGCGAGGCGACGGCGCGCGATGCTATGATGCTCGACTACAACACGGTCATGATCTCCGACGCGACCGAGGCACTCTCGGACGACGAACACCGCGCGACCCTTGAGACTTTGTAATTCAGCAATTCGGGGACGTACTGACCGCCGATGAAACGCTTCAACTGGTGCACTAAACGGGCCAGCTTCACGCAATCTTGCGCCCTTTGAAGCCGCTTACCTCGACCTAGTCTGCTTCTTCACCGAGAAACGACTTGATCGTATCCGAATCAATCAACGGGTAAATATCGAATTCGGCGGGGACAATCTCCGCCCATTCATTGAGAAGGTCATGCAAAGTCTCATTGGAATCGACATCGAACACGGCAACGGCACCCCGCCCGGTCCGAGCGTAGAACGACTTTGCGAGGCCCCGGTCCAACTTGTCCTGCGCCCAGGGCCAATACTTGCGACGTTGGTCCTGGACCGTAGACGGGCGTGTCGGAACGGGCGTGCTAATGACGAGGAAGAGCATCCACTGCTTCCTAAACCGGAGTCAGCGGGACTTGTCGCTCCATACCGGAGAGGACAACGCCGCCACGATCGCCCGGCGTCACGCTGTTGTAGCGTCCGGCAAAGGCTTCGGGCAGATCGATCCCATCCGGAGGCGACAGCCAAAGCCGCAACAGATAACGCTTGCGATCTTGCTCGGGCCAATCCTCGTAGGCGGTACGGTCGTGCAGGATTTGATGGTTGTGCAGCAGCTGAATGTCACCCGGCTCGAACGACATCGAAAGATGCAAAGCGGGGTCATTAGCAAGTTCGTGCACCAAATCAAGCGCGGCATCGACCTGTTCGCTACGCCGCAACGCATCAGGGTGCCGGTCGGACATGTCGATATGGGTGCGTAGATAATTGATGGCGAGCCGGCCGTTGTAATGATTGAAGACGGGAAGTTCGTACCACGGACCGCGTCCCGGTGGGATCTCATCACGCCGGTCGCGCGCGATCGGCCCATATAGCGCCCGCGCAAGATCTGGCGCTCTTCTCCACATCTCGTTATGGATCGTGTAGGAACTGACGATTGAGCTCAGGCCACCCTCTTTCGCCTTCTGGAGACACAGCAATCCGACGATATCGACCGAATCGCAATGATACTTGAGATGCCGATTGGTCAAGTAACCGCGAACACTTTGATTTTCGAATGTGTCTCCGAGGTCGATAACGTGACCGAGAAGATGGCCGCGAGTGTTCTGCGAACGCGCGCTGCCGATATGGGATCCCAGCCCCCAGTACAATGTCGCGATTTCCTCGAAACTCCGATCATCAATGGGAAAATTCCGCATCAAGACAAACCCGCGGCCGTGCATGATTTCCCGTTTCAGAGTGCTCAGCGTGGTGCCAAAGGTCGGCAGGGGAAAATCGTCACGTGTGATATCGATTATACGATCGCGCCTCGCGCGCGCATGGACCATCGCATCGAGAATTTCGGCACGATCACTTTCCGAGAGGGCATATTGCCAATCGTCTCGCCCCGCCAAATCAGGCCCATACCAGGCACCCGGTCCTGTCACCGGACCTTCTAGAGGCATCGGATGATCGGCAGGCAGCCTATCTCCAGGCGGCAGCATTTCGGCGGCGTTCACGATATCTCTCCTCATCATGCTCTTTCCCAGAAACAAGATAGAGCATCCGGATGCAAGGACGAAACTGGATATCACGTCAGCGCACGCTTGGTCGAGCTCAGATGACGCGCTACCTTGATCGGCGAACCGCCGGCCGAGGCCGGATATCTTATTCAGGAGAACGCCATGGCGTACCAATCCATCCTTTTCAAAAAGCGCGACGGCGTTGCCTATATCACCTTGAACCGGCCGGACGAGGCGAACGCGATCGACCTCACAACAGCCAAAGAGCTGCATGAGGTTGCCCTCGACTGCGAGCGGGATTCGGGCGTACGAGCGGTTCTGATTACCGCCAAGGGCAGAATGTTCTGCGGCGGCGGCGATCTGAAATTCTTCCATGCTTCCGGCGATGATATCGACGCGCTTTTGATGGACGTGACGCTGCATTTCCATCGCGCTGTATCTCTCTTTAACCGCATGGATGCACCTGTCGTGATGGCCATCAATGGCACCGCCGCGGGCGGCGGTTTCAGCTTCGCCATTTCGGGAGACATTGTGCTGGCAGCGCAATCAGCAAAATTCACGCTCGCCTATACAGCGGCGGGATTGTCGCCGGACGGTTGCTCGACCTATATGCTCCCCCGATTTATCGGCATGCGCCGAGCCAAAGAATTGATGCTTACCAACCGCGTACTCACTGCGGAGGAAGCCCTCTCCTATGACATCGTCGATCAGGTCGTCGCCGACGACGAACTTACGGAAGTCGCCGAAGCGCAAGTTCGCGCCTTCGCCACCGGGCCGACAGGGGCATATGGCGCCGTCAAGCGTCTGATCGACGGCACATTCAAGGAGAGTCTGGAGACCCAGATGGAGTTGGAATCGCGGTCGATTTCCAGCCTTGCCGCAGCCCCTGATGGGCGCGAGGGAATCGGCGCCTTTGTCGAGAAGCGGAAGCCGACGTTCAAAGGGATTTAAAGCTCGCAATCCCTATCGACTGACCCGGCGAATTGTGTCAAACGCTCAGTTACGTCGCCAAATCGATTCGCGGTAATTGGCGCGAACCCAACAAAAAGGACGTTGAACACCTGAAAATTGCTGTCTCAGTCGATTCGGGC
>CAXGSZ010000457.1:0-2874 GCA_964012455.1 uncultured Alphaproteobacteria bacterium | reverse complement strand
CGTGACGACGACATTCGACTGTCTGCCAGTTCCATTCAGGCGCTAGACGAGGCGGCGGCGGAAGCGGTCGCCGGCTTGAAGATATTTCTCAGAGATGTTGATGCACTTCATAGCTTATCCGGTGTCATGAATGAACACGGCACCAAAGGTCGAGGCCGGGTCAGTCTTGTGCTAGACAGGAATCTTCGGGAAATAGAGATGGATTTACCTCAGGGATATCAAATCTCGGCGCCTATGCGTTCGGCAATCAAGTCGATTTCTGGCATTGTCGACGTTGTTGATTTGTAGTTGCCGCGCTTGCAATAGCTTCATTCAGCCCTTATACCCGCGGCCATCACACACGTGGGCTTGCGGTACGCTTCACATATCAAGCGTATTCGCTCCGGTGCCGAATACGGCCATGGCTCGCGGCGGATTAACCGGAGAAGGACATAGTAATGGCAATGCCATCTTTTTCGATGCGCCAATTGTTAGAAGCTGGCGTACATTTCGGACACACCACGCGGCGTTGGAACCCCAAGATGGAGCGGTTCATCTTTGGCGAGCGGAACGGCGTTCACATTATCGACCTTGAACAAACCGTGCCGATGCTTCATCGCGCCATGGAGGCGGTTCGGGATGTTGCCGCAGGTGGCGGACGCATTCTTTTCGTCGGCACCAAGCGTCAGGCAGCATCAACAATTGCCGGGTCAGCGTCTCGTTGCGGCCAGTACTACGTAAATCATCGTTGGCTTGGTGGCATGCTGACTAACTGGAAGACGATTTCCAATTCTATTAAGCGCCTGCGCGTCCTTGAGGACCAACTTGCGGAAGAAGATATCGGCCTGACAAAAAGGGAACTCCTGAAAGTCGAGCGCGAGCGAGCAAAACTGGATCAGGCCTTGGGCGGTATAAAGGAGATGGGCGGTTTGCCGGATATTCTGTTCATCATCGATACGAACAAAGAGGATATTGCGGTCAAAGAGGCCACGAAGCTTGGGCTTCCCGTGATCGGCGTCATCGACAGTAATTCCAGCCCGGAAGGCGTGACCTATCCAATACCTGGTAATGACGATGCCATGCGAGCAATCGACCTTTATTGTGAATTGATTAGCGGTGCCGTGTTGGATGGTTTGCAAGCCGAGTTGGTCGCTAGTGGTGCCGATGTAGGTGAGCAAGAAGAGCCGGCTGCCGAGATCGTTCCAGAAGCCCCTGCCGAACAGGCAGAAGCAGCCGCAGAGCCTACACCCAAAGCTTCTGAGGCGGGGGGCGCATCCGAAGAATCTCCGGCTGAGGAAACGACTAAACTGGCAAGCGTTTAACCGCGGCAACCCAGTTCATCTTTTCCGGAATGTCGAGGGATCACCGCTATTTAAGAGGAATGTGATATGGCTGAAATTACAGCTAGCCTGGTTAAAGAGCTGCGCGACAAAACAGGCGCCGGCATGATGGACTGCAAGAAGGCGCTGGTGGAGACCAGCGGTGACCTTGAGGAAGCGGTGGATTTTCTGCGGAAGAATGGCCTTGCGGCTGCAGCGAAGAAGTCTGGCCGCGTGGCGTCGGAGGGATTGATCGGCGTTGCGACCAAGGATGGGATCGGTGCGTTGGTCGAAGTCAATGCGGAGACGGACTTTGTTGCCCGCAACGATGACTTTCAAAGTTTCGTAGCGACGGTAGCCGGTATCATGCTGGGAGGTATCGGGAGCATCGAAGAGGCAGTCAATGCGCCTTTCCCGGGCACGGAACGTTCGGTGGGCGAGCAATTAACCCACAATATCGCGACGATTGGCGAAAACATGAGTATGCGACGCGGAGAAACGCTCTCCGTAGAGCAAGGTTGCGTCGTTTCGTACGTCCATAATGCCTTATCCGGTGGTCTCGGGAAGATCGGCGTTCTTGTCGCGCTCGAGTCGACCGGCGATAAGGCAAGCTTGGAACAATTGGGCAAGCAGATCGCAATGCATGTTGCGGCCGCTCGGCCTGAAGCCTTGTCGGTCGAGAGCATTTCGGCGGAATCGGTGGAGCGTGAGCGTAATGTTCTGATCGAGCAGGCCAAGGCGAGCGGTAAACCCGACAACATCATCGAAAAGATGGTCGAAGGTCGTTTACGCAAGTACTATGAAGAAGTGGCATTGATGGAGCAGACTTTTGTGATAGACAACGAGACCAAGATTGCGAAGGTCGTCGAGAACGCCGCTGACGAAGTCGGTGCGCCAGTTTCTTTAATTGGTTTCGTGAGATATGAACTTGGCGAAGGTATAGAGAAGGCAGAAGCCGACTTTGCAGCCGAAGTCGCAGCTACACTGAATACTTAAATTTATGCGCCCATCCGACCCCCCACCCGGTTCCGAAGGAGCAGCCTTTAAGACGAAGCGCGTTCTACTAAAGCTTTCGGGAGAGGCATTGATGGGGGGCTTAGAGTACGGGCTTGAGCCTGAAATCGTTGACCGCATCGCTGCCGAGGTACGCGACGTGGCTGAAATAGGCGTCCAGATCTGCCTCGTAATCGGAGGCGGTAATATCTTTCGTGGCGTCTCAGGTGCCGCGCGGGGAATGGACCGGGCGTCAGCAGATTACATGGGCATGTTGGCTACCGTGATCAACGCGTTGGCGATGCAGAACGCTCTTGAGCGCGCTGGCGTAGACACACGCGTGCTATCCGCTATTCCGATGCAGGCTGTTTGCGAACCATATATCCGGCGGCGCGCCGTCCGGCACATGGAAAAGAACAGGGTCGTTATCTTCGCTGCTGGGACGGGGAACCCTTTCTTCACGACCGATACCGCCGCCGCGCTGCGCGCATCCGAAATGAACTGTGACCTCTTGCTCAAGGCAACCAAGGTCGACGGCGTATATAGTGCCGACCCGGTCGAGAATCAGGATGCGGAACGTTAC
>CAXGSZ010000456.1:0-2884 GCA_964012455.1 uncultured Alphaproteobacteria bacterium | reverse complement strand
GATGTTCCTTATAGGCAGGAAGCGGAACGTCGGGCGCCCAGCAATACCCATCACGATCGAGGATATAGGCCTCTCAGAGGACGTGGGGCTTGTCGAGTGCGCCCGCCAACACCGTGTATCTAGCCTCATGAGCCCGGGTTTCGGCGGCGTCCGTATCAATACCGGGCATCCGCAGTTCGACACCCGCGCCCGCGCCTTCCGTACCGGAAACGAAGCCGGGAATTGGATGATACTCATAGGTGTGATCCGCATGCAGTATCCACTCATCGGAGCCGCCGCGTAAAACCGCTAAATCGGGGTCGGCATGGACCGTTTCTATTTCCAGTACGGTTTTTGCGAAGGCAATTGCGGCGGGGACCTCTGCGACCAGCAGATTAACGTCAAATTCTGTCAATGATGTGCTGTATGCCGGCGCTGGCATTCAGGGTTCATCCGCTCTCTTCTTCGTCATTTAGCCATCCTCTCACGGAATTTTCACCGTAAATGAAAAGCGCCCGTTCGGCATTGCCGCGGGCGCCCTCGACCAGTCTTCGTCGCGATGACTAAAAGCCTTCGCGCTCCAACCGCTTACGAAGCAGCTTACGATGACGGCGGACAGCTTCCGCTTTTTCCCGTGCCTTGCGTTCCGAAGGCTTCTCGTAAGAACGGCGCAGCTTCATTTCGCGGAATACGCCCTCACGCTGCATCTTTTTTTTCAGCGCCTTCAGGGCCTGATCAACATTATTGTCGCGGACTGTGACGTGAACGATGGGACTTCTCCTGCCAGTAAATTCGATAACGCCTACCGATTGGACGCGGCTTATATCATAGCGCATTCACCTTGTGAAGTGTTGTCTAGGGCCCTGTAACCCGGGAACTTGGGACCATATAATGCTGTATGGCCATACTGAAAATCGCAAAGATGGGGCATCCGGTGCTACGCGTGCCGGCCGCCGAAGTGGCAGATCCGACAGCGCCTGAAATTCACCGGCTGATCGACGATATGCTCGAGACGATGGTCGATGCCGATGGCGCGGGTCTTGCGGCACCGCAAGTGCATGTGCCGCTGCGGATCGTCATGTTTCATGTTCCGGAGGGTCGTGACGAGGATGCTTTGGACGCAGTCCCTTTGACTGTTTTGATAAACCCGGTCGTCCAACCGCTCACTGATGAACGCAGTGTTGATTGGGAAGGATGCCTGTCCGTGCCCGGGATGCTGGGAGCAGTTCCACGTTATAGCGAAATACGCTATCGGGCAATGACCCAGGGTGGCGAAAGTATCGAGCGGATTGCGGAAGGCTTCCATGCCCGCGTGGTTCAGCATGAATGCGACCATCTCGACGGCTTACTTTACCCGCAGCGCATGGAGGATCTCTCCTTGTTAATGTTCAGCGATCAATTGCGCTATCACGGCGAGGGCGACGAGGAAGATGCGTCGGGCGTAGACGAATGACCCATGATCCAAGAGTAGAATTGTTGCGCGGAACGTTGCCACACGTCGCGTTTGATGGCTGGAGTGATTGCGCACTGAAATCAGGTGCGGCGGACGTGGGTATTTCGCAGCAGACCGCGCGGGCACTTTTTCCGGATGGTGGCGCCGAGATGATCGAACTGTACAGCCAGCTTCTCGATAATGAGATGGAACGCCGGCTTGTCGCGGAAGGAATCTCGGAAATGCGCGTCCGCGATCGTGTGGGATATGCCGTGAAGGTAAGATTGTTGTTGGCAGCAGAAGACCGAGAGGCGGTCCGCCGGGCGGTAACTTACTTGGCAATGCCGGGCCATTCCGCGTTGTCTATGCGAATCCTATATCGCACTGTTGATATGATTTGGCGATGTGCCGGGGATAAGGCGACCGATTGGAACTTCTACTCGAAACGCGGGCTGCTATCGGGTGTTTATGCGTCCGCGGTCCTGTTTATGTTGCAGGATGACTCGCCGGATTGCGCAGAGACGGCTGACTTTGTCGATCGCCGGATTGCAGATGTCATGCGTTTGCCGAAATTTGTCGATCGGCTGCGTCGGCCGCTCGGTTCTTTGACCCGGAGGGTCCGTTCGCAAGCTCCCCGTCTTTGAGTTTTTATGCCTGGGGCATGTCCGGGACACTTGCCGTAAGTCTGTCACGCCAATCTTCGAGCGCGCCCGCGATGGTATTGTCGCCAAGCGCCAGGATGGCGGCCGCGAATAGGCCGGCATTTATGGCGCCGGCAGTTCCGATCGCCAAGGTGCCGACCGGATTCCCAGCTGGCATCTGTACGATGGCGAGCAGGCTGTCTCTGCCGCCTAGATCCGCTGTCTTCATTGGCACGCCCAGGACGGGGAGAGATGTCAGTGCAGCGGCGGCGCCCGGCAATTCCGCTGCCTTACCGGCACCGGCGATGATGACTTTCACGCCACGTTCGCGCGCCGTCGAAACATACTCTTCCAAGCGGGCAGGTGTCTGGTGTGCAGGAATCACGTGTGCTTCGTTGGCGATTCCGAGTTCATCGAGGATTTCAACTGATTTTTGCATCGTCGACCAATCAGCCTCGCTGTCCATAATGATACCCACCAACGGATTTCCCGACATGTTATCTTCCCTTTCATGCATCGCCACTACGGCGCATCCACGTCGCTTTGGGTGTCGTGGCAATGGTTCCTAGTAGTAGCCGTCCGGACAGACTTCAAGTAGGTTTCTGTAATCTGGTCGAATGACCCGGAGAAAAATGCGCCGGCGTCGGTTTTTCGTGGATCTGGAAGGAAGGACCATATGAAAGTGAACGAAGACAAGCAGCGCTGAATAAGCGACCGTGTCCGTAGGTCGTGATTTCGACTCTGCGCGGCAGAAAACAGAATCGGCGTTGGCGGACGCGGATAGGGAGTTCGGAGATTAGGCGATAATGTCGGGTAGGAGCTGGTCCTTAAG
>CAXGSZ010000455.1:0-2909 GCA_964012455.1 uncultured Alphaproteobacteria bacterium | reverse complement strand
GCTCGGCAACGGGATGGATTGGGGTAAGCTAAGAGTGTTTCACGCGGTTGCCGACGCGGGCAGTTTTACACCCACGCGGGCGACGCTTTGCATCTAAGCCAAACAGCCTTTAGCCGGCAGATCAGTGCGCCGGAGACGTCGCCGGATACGCCGTAGTTTCACCGGCACGCACGCGGTCTTCTGCTCACTGAGCAGGGTGAGCTTCTGTATCGGACCATTCACGAAGTTTTTCACATGTTGGTGATGCCGGAATCGCAACTTGCCGAACGCTAGGAACGCCCCTCGGGACCGCTTAAGGTGACGACAACCGTCGCACTCGGGTCGACCTGTTTGACCCCCGCGTATCTGGGAATTCGTCGAACTGTATCTGGAAATTGATGTCAGCCTGCAACTGACTGACGGTGAACTCGACTTGACGATACGCGAGGCCGGCGTTGCCCTCCGCCTGGGTGCGCCGCGTCAGCCAGGTCTCATTCAGCGGCAATTGCGGCAAGTCCGTGCGCACGTTTACTGATCGCGAGAGTATTTACGTGAATTCGGCTATCCGCAGCAGCCGAAGGAGCTCGATCGTCATCGGCTTATCGTATATGGCGAAGCGCAACCGCTACCCGTGAGCACGATTTACTGGTTGATTGAGGTCGGCGCGCAAACGAGCCATCAAAGGCGTCCTGTTTTCACCGTCAACAATCTCTACGGTATGCTTCTGGCGGTACAGGGCGGGCTTGGATTGGCCAATTTGCCGGATTATATGGTGGCGCTAGATTCTGATCTGGTGCGGGTTTAGCCGGAGATATCGAGCCCTCCGACGCAATGCTATTTTGTCTGTCCCGAGGAAATGCGACATTCCAAGCGCATAAAGGTCTTTGACGAATTTTTGTTGCGGAAAGTGGCTGAAACGCCGTTCTGACCTTTAGAGACGGTCAAATCTGCAATGAAAACCGCGGAGCCATGTGTAATTTGCATATCCGAAATGCCAAAACTAGGTTGGTGAACCGCTTCCGGAATCCTCATTTTCACTAAATGGTCGCATCGCAGCGGTCGTTTGTTTCCGCCTGATACCCCCCTTTATGCGAGGGCGAAAGCCGTCCGTCCTCCAGACGTGAAGTCTTCCTGTTAGCAGCGTTTCGCCGGGTCGGTCATTCGGCCGGCGAATTTTTTTAATTCAGACCCTGAGATTCTTGCCATGCGCTGAAAGGACCAATCGTCGGATCGGCCGCGCGACGGCGATAGTAGGGAATGCGCGGTACATAGAGATCGTACAATCGCCGCAATTCGTCGACCGGTTCGTCATATTCGTCGGCACGCAGGTCGACGAGCGGGTAATCGAGATTGTCACAGACGAAGAGTGCGGCGGAGCGTTGGCCACCATGTTGTCCGCCAGCATCGCGACCCGCTTCGATGGACAACATCAGGCGCTCCCAAAGGGGGGCGTCTTCCATACTGCGAAACCGGTCGGCCATGGCCTCCACAACATTGGCGCCCGTAAGGCGATTGCCCATCGAAACGAAGCCATTTTCCGCGATGTGTCCTTTCCAGTCGCTGTTGCCCTTACCGGTGCGCGCGGCCGCTATGCCCGTTGCATCTACGATACCGAGCTGTCGCGACTCGATATGTGGGTCGGATGAGGCCAAGGCCTCAAGCGTTTCGGCCGCTGTGCGCCCCGCCTTCAGTAACTCGAGCCCCTTCCGACCCAAGCGTGGGTCCGTGAGGGCTTGCGTCGCAACCGCGCCGACACCGTCTTCGACGAAGGGCACTCGGGATCCGACCGCCATTTCGCCGGTCGCCGTGACGACGCCAAGCGCTCCTGTTCGCGTGCAGCGCCCGAGAATGGTGAAGGTATTGAACTCAATTAATAAATCGGCACACGTACTCATGCGTACGCTTCCTTGAAGTTGCGGATTGCATTGATATGGGCGTCCACCGATTCGACGCCGCCCGCCATTGTGCGGAAGGTCAGGTGGGTTGCGCCCATTTCCTTCCAGGCTGCAGCATCGGCGGCCCAGGTCTGCGGCCCACGGTCGCCCGACAACACGGTCGCGTCGATACCGAGTTCGTCGGCATTCCGTCCGGCTGCCTCGGCGCCTTCACGGAAGGCTTGGAAGAGTGGTTCGGCCTCAGCACCCCCGGCGACGCGTGGATTGACCAGCCAGCCGTCGGCGACCCGGCCCGCGCGTCGGATAGCGGCATCAACGAAGGCGCCGATCCAGACGGGAATTGGTTTCTGTACGGGCAGAGGGTTGATGCCTGCATCGACGATTCGATGGAACTCGCCTTCGTAGGTAATGGTTTTATTCGTCCAGAGCTGGCGCATGACGTCGATTTGTTCAGAGACGCGGCGGGCGCGGTTCTTGAAATTCTGATCCATAGCATTGAACTCAAGGTCGTTCCAGCCGATCCCGCATCCCAGCCGCAGTCGACCGCCCGACATCAAATCAAGCTGAGCCGCTTGCTTGGCGACGAGCACGGTTGGCCGCTGCGGCAAAATCAGAATTGCCGTCGCAAAGCCAATTTTTTCGGTTGCCGCCGCGAGGTAGCTGAACAGGATCAGTGGTTCGTGGAAGGCGTTGTCGATGGTGTAGTAGGCGCGAAAATCATCACCGGCAGGATCGCCTGCCTGTAATACGTGATCAATCGCTGTGATGTATTCGTAGCCAAGTTCCTCCGCCGCCTGCGCAAAGTCTCGCATCACAAAGGGATCGTTTCCGACTTCGGTAGTTGGAAAGGAAACGCCAACTTTCATATGATTTCTCCCCTGACTTCCAGTCAATCGACCGGCGGATGTTGCTCAAAGAAACGCGTCGCCTGCTCGTAGGCATGGCCAACCCTGTAGACCGTTACTTCGTCGAAAGCCCTACCGGCGATCTGAACCGAGAGGGGCATACCTTCGGCATCAAAGCCACTCGGCACCA
>CAXGSZ010000454.1:0-2914 GCA_964012455.1 uncultured Alphaproteobacteria bacterium | reverse complement strand
TGCGATCATGTTCGCGAAGGTCGAAGTCAATCGCCTCGATCAGCTCTTCGATATCGGAAGCGATCCGCCTCGATCGAGCCGTAGAGAAATTGTGCCCAAGACGTAAAAACTGGGCATGAAGCAACAGCCAATCATGAGGGCCTGCCATAAAGTCCAGACATTGGAGGGAAGCCTCTGGCCTGTTTGAGAACCGGGACAGAAGATCGCCGTAAGTGGCCACCCAGATCTGTTCGTACATCTCGGCGTTTTCGAACATCAGTCCAATGGACCTGGCCAATGTTGCTTCAATAGAGCGCTTATCCGGCCTGGATCGGGGATCCACCTGAATGAGGAGCCGAGGTCCCGATCCAGATGCCTGCTGACAGTCGAGCACATCTACGACGAAATTGGTAAACCCGTGCTGTACTTCCAATTTCATGGGAAAGGATTGTTCGAAGCCCATCCGGCACAGCACATTCCGAAACGCTTCCTCATGTCGGCGAGCCTTTGCCCAGATTACTCGACCGTCCACCCGATCATTCGTGAACACGATCTTTTGGAAATGGTCCGATTGCGTCGCTGTGCGTGAGTTGGACATGATGACACCTCTACAAGCTCGAACTTACGACCGCTTATAGGATGCTCGCCGCAGGCAGCCCAACCACCATGGACATTGGTAGAGGTGGTTTCCGCCTTGCGCCCCAAGTCGGACGTGCAGGTAAGGAAAATCGACCCCGAGAGCGGACATATCAGTCTTCCCAAGAGATAACCCCATCCACAGAGCGCCAGTTAGCGGGGCGGATGAGTTTTTCGTGTGCGATACGGACTGACTGTATTTCCGCCACGATCTCGCGTCTCCAGTAGTCGAGAAAATCGAACAGCACCGGAAAGTCCGGTGCTGCGTCGTATTCTTGCCACGCGAAGGTTTGTATGATGGACGGATGATCGGGCATGAAATAGCATATTTCCGCAGTGGTCAGCCCGTAGCCATCAAGCTGCACAAGAAAGGCCCGATCCGTCATTGCGACCTCGTTGGGCGATTGTGCTCGTCGAGTGACTTCATGGCATCAAAGATATCATCAATCCCCACAGGCTTTCCCAATTCGGGCGGCTTTCGCATTCCGGGCTGGCTCTCGACCGCGTTGCGGTCGGATGCCCAGGAGGCAAGTATCGCCCGCTTTACCTCGGGTTCAAGTGAGGGATGATGGGCAACATCAAAGGGATGCAAATAACGAGAGACAGGTTGCGACATGATCGATCCTCCTTTGTTTTGCGTCGCGTTTTGCCATTTTGCGCTTTCAACATTTGAAGGGCGTTCGCTGACACTTAGCGAACTCCGAGGCAGCCTTGCGGTGATGCCTCTGAGTAACGCTTAGCCGCACATTAGCGCGGCAGCAGCGTCCGGGTCGCTGGAAAGCTGTTCCGCCTCAGCGTGCTGCGCTTCAATTCACGCAGTGCCGAAATCCGGCGCTCGGTCGCGGGATGGGTCGAGAACAGCTCGCCCACATGCGTCGGAACGATGTAGAGTTGGGCGGCAGCTGGGTTCCGCTCGGTCACCGGGTTCGGCACCTGGCGCGCCGCGTGAGAAATCTTGCGCAGCGCCGAGGCTAGTGCATCGGGATCTCCGCAAATCTCAGCTCCCGCTCGGTCCGCACCGAACTCGCGCGTCCGACTGATTGCCATTTGCACGATCATCGCCGCGAACGGAGCGAGCAGTATCGCTCCAATCAGCGCCAGCGGGTTATTCCGGCTATCACTCGAGAAGATCATGCCGAAGTTCGCCAGCATGGAAATCGCACCAGCGATGGTCGCCACCATCGTCATGATGAGCGTATCGCGGTTCTGGATATGGCCGAGTTCGTGCGCCATTACCGCTGCGACTTCATCGCGCGACAACATGTCCAGCAAGCCCGTCGTAGCCGCGACCGCCGCGTTTTCAGGATTGCGGCCTGTTGCGAACGCGTTGGGATGTGGGCTGTCGATCACATAGACTTTCGGCATGGGAAGACCGGCGCGCTGAGCCAGGATCGCGACGATGCTGTAGAAATCGGGCGAGGTCCTCGCGTTCACCTCGCGCGCCTTGTGCATCGACAAAACGATCTTGTCTGCCTTCCAATAAGTCACGAAATTCATCGCGCCCGCGATAATGAGCGCAATGAGAGCGCCGCCGGTCCCGCCAATCATGTAGCCTGTGCCCATGAACAGCGCGGTCAGGGCAGCGAGCAGAATGAAAGTTCTCATAATGTTCACTGTTTATCCTCCAACCTAGAGAAACTTCCCAAAAACTAGTGAACAGGTCTTTCGTTTCAATATCTCTGATGCATACGAATGAATCATGTGAATGCGGCGCCAATCCATGGCGATTCATGCGTCGCCGAGCTGTGCAAATTTCTCGCCGAGAGGTTCTTGAAGCCGCTTCCGCCGGAACTAGATCGCGAAAATCTCCTGCCGAAAATGGGGGAGATTTCCGTGTTCATATTGCTTTGTAATGGAGGTTATGCATGCACTTTAAACCTTTGCACGATCGCGTGCTGGTTCGTCGCCTTGAGGCGGAAGAGAAGACCGCTGGCGGCATTATCATTCCCGACACTGCCAAAGAAAAGCCGATGGAAGGCGAAGTTGTCGCCGTTGGCCCAGGTGCGCGTGACGATGCCGGGAAGCTGGTGGAACTCGCCGTCAAGGCGGGCGACCGCATCCTGTTCGGCAAGTGGTCCGGCACCGAAGTGCGGATCGAAGGCGAGGACCTGCTCATCATGAAGGAGAGCGACATCCTCGGCATCATCGAAACCACCGCCGAGCTCAAGAAGGCGGCGTAAGCAACCAACCCGATCTTCGGTTCAATCGAAGGAAGAGAAAGGAGCAGGCCAGATGGCTGCGAAAGAAGTAAAATTTGCGTCGGATGCGCGTGATCGCATGCTCCGCGGCGTGGATACGC
>CAXGSZ010000453.1:0-2918 GCA_964012455.1 uncultured Alphaproteobacteria bacterium | reverse complement strand
CCTGCACCGGACGTGCCATTGTCATACGAGACCTCTAATTCCAGATCCTCGACCACCGTAGCCTTTATCTGCCTGAGTTCCGCCAATACCACTTCGACGATTTCGCTCGGACTGGCCGTGTGATGCATCATGCCGCCGCCGTGTGCTGCGAGGGCTTCGATCTGCTCTGTGGAGTAATCGGCGCCGATTCCGACCGTGGACGTGGTGATCCCTCGACGTCGTAGCGCGTCTGCCTCTGACGCCAAGAACTCGGGGTCCGTGATGCCTCGATTGGCGTGTCCGTCGCTTAGCAGCAGGAGGCGGTGGCGACTGTTTGGGCTCTCCTGCATAAGCGCAGCTACTTGTTCGGCACCTCCGAGCCATCCTCCACGCAGATCCGTGCATCCTCGTGTCCGGATCGTCTCAATTGCCTGACGTGCTAAGGCGTGGCCCGGACCATCCAAGGTTTCACCTGCCAGGTGGGTTATGGCTTCGTCTGCGAACGAAACCACCGAGAGTCGATCGTCGCCGGAGAGACATTCAGCCACGCCAGCGCTTGCCGCCTGGGCCGCCTCGAGACGGCTCATACCGAAATGATGCTCTAACGCATTTTCGGTGGCCCCACCGTCGCGAGCATCCATCGACCCGGAAGCGTCCAGCACCAAGCCGAGGTTAAGCGGCGGTTGTTCCTGGGTGTTTTGCTCGGGTAGCGCCGGAGCTTCAACGTCTACGACGAGGTAGCGAACAGATCGGCCATCGGCACGGACCAGGGTCCGGTCGAAATGGGCATCGAACGAAATCGCGGTATTGTCATTCATAACTCACTCCTTCCGAGGAGAATGTGGCGCATCATGTCGGCCAGCTCTTCGAAGCCGGCCAGTTGCTCGGACGATAGGTGTCCGCGAACGTGAATCTCGATATCAGGCGTTATCTGCAACCGCACCCATTCTTCGCCGCGCGCTTTGCGAGCCACGGTTGCGTTTGCCAGTAGGTCGCGCAGTTGCTGTAGCAAATCCTCCACAGGCCCCGCGCCCCGGCCGCCACGAGGGCCGCGTTGTCTTGCGGTGGGTGTGCCTTCAGTGAGGGCCTTACGTTGCCGTATAAAGTCGAGGGCACTCAGGTCTTCCTCTTGCGGGGCAGCGTCCGACGACACGGGTGCCATTGGAGCGGCCATGGCGTGGTCGATATCGGCTGAGGCCGGCTCACTTAGCGCTTCCGGCATGGAGCCGGCGGCCATCTTGATGTCCCCGAATGTGGGATCTTCGCTTGCCCCGACGGTGTTTAGGAGCCGGCGTATTTCGCTCAATGAGAGATTCAACACGGTTTTCATCTGCTTTATCAGCTTCAGTCGCTTTACGTGATAATCCGTGTAACGGGCATTTCGGCCCAGTGAATCCGGCCCACGCAGGAGACCTTGGTTGATGTAGTTGCGAATGGTGCGCCGTTGAAGCCCGACGCGGTTGGACAATTGTTCGATCGTGTATTCTTTAGTCATGATGTCTTTGGTTTCATGGCGTTCAAGCTGTCGATGGTGGATAAACTAATAACGACAATGCGACATGTCAAGTTCTATTTTCGGGTCGCGATGCAAACCCTATCTCGAAATTTATTTGTGCGTCAGACAGCTATAACTATCTATTTAAACAATACCTAAGCATTATATATCCGATTTTGCAGGCCGATTGTTTTTCGAGAACATACGTATTAAAGGCGCCATAACGAGGGTAGTCCATTCTGTTGCAGGTGGAGCAATGCCAGGCACATTGTCCTATTCTATTGGGCATTTCTCGGCAACCATTTCCTTTTCCTTTTATGGCATAAAGTCCTTGAATGTACACAAATGTGCAGTATATTAGCAACCCCCACTTGCAAACCCTCCTCTTGGTTCCTTTTGAATTGGAGACGCACCCATGAGCGTTCAAACGCTACGTGCAACCGCCCACAACGATGTCGACGAAGTCGTTTTGGATACGCTGAATGCCATCGAAATCGGGCCGATTACGACCCACCGCAATGTCTCCGTTGCGCCGATCCGATTGCCCTTTGAAGCGCGGACGATTTACTGCGGGTGGCAGGAGGCTTTTTCGGTCGGCTCGATCGAGGTTCGGGAAATAAACAAGACCGGGATGGTGGAGCTGCTCTCGGTAACGAACAAATCCCCAACTAAAGTCCTGTTGCTGGATGGCGAAGAGTTATACGGACTCAAACAGAACCGAGTCCTGGGAACGACGGTGTTGATGCCAGCCAAGTCCAGGCTCACCATCCCCGTGAGTTGCAGTGAAGCAGGCCGGTGGTCGCCGCTCGACAACGTGCGAGCGTCTACACCGGAAGCCCTGATGGCCCGAAGCGGCCGGGTGAATAAGATGAGGGCGACTCAACGGAACCCGAAAGCGCATGGTCCCCGATCGCAGCGCTACAAGATCGATCAGCAGCAGGTGTGGGCAAGCATTCGGACCTTGCAACAAAAACTCGGCGTGACATCAAAAACGGAAGCGCTGCGCGATATCTATATCGCTAAGAAGGAAGCGATCGCCGAATACATCGCCGCTTTTGAGAATGCCCAAGTCGGCCAGGGCATAGTGGTATGGCTGAACGGCCAATTAGTAGGAATGGAACTGTTGTCGCTCCGCAGGGGATACGCCGCGATCCGTGAACAGCTGCTACGTAGTTACATCATCGACGCGTTGCGATTGCACGAGGGCATAGTCTTGCCTGCCCACCCGATGACGGTTGAGCACTTCATCAAACGATGCACACAAGGAAAGGGCAGGGGGATGAGATCGGTCGGATTGGGAGTCGATGTCCGCTACTCAGGTGAATCGGGATTTGTTGGTTCGTGTCTGGTGCACGATTCGGAAGTGGTCCACGCAAGTTTCTTTCCCGCGCCGTGAAAAATCTGCGCCGTCTTTACACGTTTAAAGATCTGGAGGAGGCCGCTC
>CAXGSZ010000452.1:0-2921 GCA_964012455.1 uncultured Alphaproteobacteria bacterium | reverse complement strand
ACCGCATCCAGTTCGGCCGCTCGCTCGCAGCCAACCAGCTGATCCAGAAGAAGCTAGTCGAGATGCAGACCGAGATCGCGCTCGGCTTGCAATCCTGCCTCCGCGTCTCGCGCCTTCGCGATGAGAACCGGGTGACACCTGAGATGATAAGCCTGGTGAAGCGCAACTCGACCGGCAAGGCGCTCGATATCGCCCGCCTCTGCCGCGACATGCACGGAGCCAACGGCGTCTCGGACGAGTACCACGTGATCCGTCATATGGTGAATATGGAAGTTATCAACACGCTGGAAGGCACCCACGACATCCACACCCTGATCCTGGGCCGCGCGATGACGGGGATCGCGGCGTTTAACTAAAGCAGCGTATTCACGCCGCGGCCTGTCATCTCCGCTCGCGGCCTCCCATTTTCAGCGCAGGCGCTCGCGTCGGACGATTCAGGTACCGATCACTCCCCCTATGTAGCCAAGACGGCGGCCTGTGCGGACATGACCGACGTCGCTGTGACGGCGCGGGATACCCTCGTGGTGGTTCAGGATTTCGTGCGCGTCGTCCAGCCGCCACGCTTAATCCGGGAGCGCCAGCAACACGTGACGGATTGGGGCATACCTTCCTCCTTGTGCGGTAGCGGCACTTCCCAATCACGCTTCAACAGCCGACCTCCCCGAACGTGCGGCTCGAACTCGCCATCGGGGAAGATCTACGTCTCTCCAGCAAAAACAGAAAACAGCGCGAGCGGTTTTTCCGCAGCCAGCATCAGCGCGATTTCCTAGCCTTCATGTGGCCCGATAAGCGACATTTCTCATGTCATGACGCGAATATGCGGACGGAAAAACGCGCGATGAACACAGTCGGATGGCAAGGCGCCGAAATCACCGGATCGGGCCTTCCGGGGACCGTTTGATGCGGGCTTCGGAGCACGGGCGCTGGAAACGCTGCACGCCCACAAGATCGTCTGTTACCGCAACCAGGACCTCACGGACGCACAATTCCGAGACTTTTCTATTCTCTTCGGGCCTCTCGAGCCGCGCATCGCCGCTTATGACAGGGGCGAACGCTTTTAGGCCCTGCACCTGATGACCAACGTGGCGACGGACGGCACACTCTTGGCGGGACATCAGGACACCGCCAACCGGCTGCTTGATGCACCACGGCAGCCCCTACCATCACAACACCCAAACCCGCACCCTGATGAGCACCGTCATGCAAGGGGACATTCCAGTTTAAGGGCTACGCGGCTTTCATCCACCTGGCGCGTCGATATAATCCGGACGCACACCGATAAAGGAGCGGCCCCATGCCCCCCACCCCTCTCCCTAATCTTTCCATCGATACTGACAGGCTCTGGTCGACGCTCAACCGCTCTGCGGAAATCGGCGTCGGAAAGGCCGGCGGGTTACGGCGTGTCGCACTTTCGGACGATGACAAGATCATGCGGGACCAGTTCGTCGGATGGTGTAAAGGCGCCGGTTGCGCGGTCACTGTGGACGCCGCCGGTAATATCTTCGCGCGACGCCCCGGGCGCGAGGACAATTTACCGCCAGTTGTTGTCGGCTCCCACCTCGACACGCAGGCAGCCGGTGGGCGCTTTGACGGCATCCTCGGCGTACTCTCCGGCCTCGAGATCCTGCGGACCTTGGCGGATAACAACATCACCACGCGACGCCCCATCGAGGTCGTCAACTGGACCAACGAGGAAGGGGCCCGCTTCGCGCCGCCGATGGCTGCCTCCTGCGTCTTCGCTGGGCTGCAGACGATCGATTGGCTGCACGATCTCCACGACGATGACGGTATCCGTTTCGGGGACGAGCTGGCGCGAATTGGCTATCTCGGTGACACGGCGGTCGGCGGTCGCGAGCTCGATTCCTATTTCGAACTACATATCGAACAAGATTCGCTGATGGAGGAGACCGGAGCAGCCGTGGGGATCGTCACAGGCGGCTACTATAGCCACGCGCTCACTTGCGTCTTCCACGGCGAATGCGCCCATACTGGGCCGACGGAGATGAAGCTTCGCAAGAACGCGATGATCGGCGCAGCCTATTTTCTGGCGGCCGTGAACGACATTGGTTGGGGATACGAACCCGTCGGTCGCGCCTCTGCATCACGTATGCAGATCTGGCCGAACAAATTCGGCATCCTGCCGGAATATACCGAGGTAACGGTCGACATGCGCCACAAGGAGCGCGCCGTCACAAACGAGATGGTCGAGAAGACACGCGCCGTCCTCACCGATGCCGCGAAGAAAGCGAATGTCGACGCCAAGATCACGGCGGAGTGGACATTCGGCGACGAAGTCTTCGACGCCGATTGCGCGCAGCTGGTGCGCGATGCTGCGGAGACGCGCGGTGTGAGCCAGATGGACATTACCTCTATCGCCGGGCACGACGCCTATTACATCTCCCGCATCGCACCGACCGCCCTCGTCTTTAGCCCGTGTATAGACGGTATTACCCACAACGAGGCCGAGGACGTACCGCGCGAGGCTACAAACGAGGCGGCTAATGTGTTCTTCGACGCCGTGGTGGCGCGAGCGGACCGGTAGACGGCCTCATTGAATTTCATCCTCCAGGCGCGCGACAGGACAGTGGCCGGACCCGCGAAAAGTAGCTCGGCGAGGCCACGATACAGTTGTCGTGCTCGGTCAATCCGTCAACGTGCTGCAGCGACGGTACGATGCCCGCGCGCTATGGGCCACAAGATAGGGTGAGAGAAGGCTCGTCCCTACCGGTCGACGTTTCGTCATGGCATAGCTCCAAATTGAATTTTTACGTCTAGAACAAAGACAGAACACATCAGCGGCTGACTTCGCGGCTCGCCAGCCTATGGTTATCTCTAACGAAGAACACGGAAAGCGTCGCCATGCTGCAACTGCCCGAAAAAATCACCGTCGTCGAAGTCGGACCCCGCGACGGGCTCCAGAG
>CAXGSZ010000451.1:0-2943 GCA_964012455.1 uncultured Alphaproteobacteria bacterium | reverse complement strand
TCCGAGGCCTAAGCGTTCCATCACACCAGGACGGAAATTCTCCAGCACCACGTCGGCCTCCGCGACAAGGCGGCGCACCGTCGCTTTTCCCTCATCCGACTTGAGGTCGAGCACAATGCATTTCTTACCGGCGTTGAGTTGCGCGAAGTATCGGCTCTTGCCGTCGATCACCGGATGAGCGCCGCGGATGGTCTCACCACCCGGCGGCTCGATCTTGATCACCTCTGCACCATGGTCCGAGAGCAGGCGCCCCGCATAGGGTCCCGCCAGGAACATTGAAAAATCCAGCACCTTGACCCCGTCGAGCGGGCCCGGCGCCTTCGCTGTGTCGGGCATGGTCGTCTTACTCCCTCTTACGCAACCTGTAGGGAAAACTATGACGATTCCGGGGACCGGCTACTTTCTTCGCGGCGACGCACGAATTCCCGATGCAGGATATAAAGTCCACTGGCAATTACGATCCCCGTGCCGGCTACGGCCCAGGCGTCCGGTATATCGCCCCAGAGGAGGTATCCGAAAAGCCCCGCCCAAACGATCGCGGAATAACGGAAGGGCGACGCGACAGCAGCCTCCGCATAGCGAAACGCCTCGATCATCGTGTAGTGTCCTATAAAGACTAGCGGCACGCAGGCGGCGACAAGCCAGAAAGAACGGGCGTCCGGCATCACCCACCCCCAAGGGAGCGACAGCAGGCCGAATCCGATCTGGAAGAGATTGGCCGTCAGCAGTATGGCGAGAGAGGTTTCGCTGGCCGTCATGCGCCGCGTGGCGACATCGCGGCCGGCGCTGGCGAGTGCGCAGACTAGGGGCAGCAGGGCAGCGAACTGGAAGACGTTCGTGCCCGGCCGGGTGATGACAACGACGCCGAGGAAGCCCACAGCCACGGCCGCCCAACGGCGCCATCCAACTTCCTCGCCGAGAATTGGGCCGGCCATCGCGGTGATCAGCAGCGGCGCCGCAAAGGTCAGAGCGACCGTCATCCCAAGTGGCAGGTACTGGACGCTCAGCAGGAAGAAATAGGCGCTGAACCCTAGGCAGACACCACGCGCCACATGCCCCTGCCATCGGTTGATGCGAAGCGCCGCTCGGCCGCCGCAAAAGACCGCATAGACAAAAATCAGCGGCAAAATCATCGCCGCCCGCAGGAACATGATCTCGCCGACCGGCAGGCCTTCAGTCAGCAGCTTTAAAATGGCGTTGTTAACGTTCATGAAAAACGCACTCGCCACCATCAGGGCGATGCCCCGCAGAGGTGCGGAATGCTGTGTCGACGAAGCCATGGGGATGCTTTTCCTCTGGAAAGGCGTACCCTATATGGCGGATCACTATGCGACCAGCCGGAGGGGAAATGCCATGAAGCTGAAACGGATCGAACACGTCGCCATCGCGGTCAGCGACATGGAGGAATCGATGAAGATGCTGGAGAACACACTCGGCATCGAAATGGAGTACGAAGAAAAGATCGGCTCGACACGTCTTGCAATGTATCCGGTCGGCGAGACGTATCTGGAGCTACTTAGTTCCAACGCCGGACCAACGGATTCCCGGGTCACCGAATGGATCGAGAAGAATGGACAGAGCCTGTTCCACCTCTGCTTCGAGGTCGACGACATCGACGGTGCGCTCGATGAGCTGAAGGCAAAGGGTGTTAAGCTACTGGACGAGCAACCCCGCACCGGTCATGGCGGGAGCCGCATTGCCTTCATCAATCCAGAATCGACCGGCAACATTCTGATCGAACTGGCGGAGATTTCGGCGGGGCATTAGGACATGGGCTACCGCACACCCGAAAAGTCGAAACGGCCGTATGGCTGGCGGGCGCGGATCGGGTTAATCGTGCCTTCGCCGAACACGGTGACCGAGACTGAGTTCTGGCAGATGGCGCCCGAGGGCGTCTCGGTCCACACCACCCGCCTGCTCTACCGTGCGGACGAAGTCGACGATCCCGTGGCCGACATGGAGCAATTCTTGCCGCAGACTCTGGAGGAACTGCGGGGGCTCGAAGTGGACGTCGTTGCCTATGCCTGCACTGCGAGTGCCCTCAAGACCCCGCATGAGGAAACTCAAGACGAGGTGGAGAAAGGAGTAGGCCGTCCGGCGGTGACGACGATGGGAACAATCCTCGAGGCTTTCAAGGCACTCGGCGTCACACGGATTGCCGTCGGCTCGCCCTATCCCGAGGAGGTCAATAAGGCGGAGCGAAAGTACTTCGAAAGCCAAGGCCTGACCGTCACCGCGGACGAGGGCGTCATCCTGTTCGAGGCGCAGCAACGCCTGCGTCACATGAACCTCGTCACGGAAGCCGACGTCGAAGGACTCGCAATGCACATCGACAGCCCCGATGCGGAAGCGATCTTCCTCTCATGCGGCGACATGGCTACGCTCGGCATCGTCGACAAACTGGAAAAGGCACTCGGGAAACCTGTAGTCACCAGCGTCCAGGCGACGTTCTGGGGCGCGCTCCGCGCTGCTGGAATCGATGAACGGATTGATGGTTGCGGCACTCTATTGGCGACGCATTAGCCCTGCTTCAACACGCAAACCAAGACGCTGAGATATGGCAGCACGACGAATCCATCGCCGTCACTATGCCGTTCCACCATCGCGGTCAGCTTGGCAATACCATTATCCCAACCGGCATTGTGCAGCGCCTGGGTAACCTTGCTGGAAGATTGCGCCATTCCGAGAAAACTCGTGAGCTTCATCGGCCGGACCCATTCTTCCTCAAAGGTCGCCATGCGCTCTACCCAGTCGAAGGTGGCGAACTCCACGGCTGGATCGAGTTCCCGCTCATCACGGGAAAACCCCGGCAGGTACTTTTCGTGGAAGGCTTCATATTCGGAGACGAACGCACTCTTGCGCCAATTACGCGTATTACGTGCGATCGCCATGACGCCGCCCGGCTTCAGCGTGCCGCGCTTCATCGCATCCTTGATGATGTAG
>CAXGSZ010000450.1:0-2947 GCA_964012455.1 uncultured Alphaproteobacteria bacterium | reverse complement strand
CGAAGAGGATGCAGCGGCGCTGGACGACGTTGGGCGCGGCGCCGGGATATTGCCGGGCGAAGGGTGGCGCCAAAGAATAGCCGAGGGCGAAGCACGCGGAGCGGCAGAAACGTTTCTCGCCGCGGTTCGAGGACAGGTGTATGCGCGCGCCAACGGTGTTGACGGCCCCTTCGACATCGAGTGCGATCTTGGCGAACCGGCGCCGGAGCTACTCGAGGCAGCCGCGAATCTTGCGGACGGCCTATCTCGCCTCTCGCGACCGCTTAAAGCGTTAAGGGAGTCTTTGGTCACGAGGCTCGACGATGAAGCGGATTCCCTCGAGACCGCGACACGTCAGCGCATAGAATCGATGGTACGCTCGTTGCAATACCGGGGCGAGGACGTCGTCCGGGCTTGGCGCAGCATGCTCGAATCACTCGCAGCCGATACCCCTGAATGCTTCGTTGACTGGTTTAGCGTGCATCGATATGCGGGACGCGACGCCGATGTCGGCATGCAGAGGCACTGGCTCGACCCAACTCAGCCGTTTGCCGAGGTGGTCGTCGGCGGAGCTCATGGCGTGGTGGTGACATCGGCGACTTTGCGCGACGGCACGGGCAATCCAGAGGCCGATTGGGCGGCGGCTGAGGCTCGCACCGGATCGTCGTATCTTGCTTCGCCCGTCTTGAGGGCGGCCGTACCGTCGCCGTTCGACTACGCAGCAATGACTCGCGTTCTTGTCGTCAATGACGTCCGAAAAGATGATTTCAACCAGGTGGCGGCGGCCTACCGGGAACTTTTCCTCTCGTCCGGCGGTGGGGCGCTTGGACTGTTTACGGCGATCTCACGTCTCCGCGCGGTCCACAGCCGTCTTGTTGAGCCACTCGATCAAGCCGGCCTAACACTGTTCGCTCAGCACGTGGACGGCCTCAACCTGCCAACACTGGTTAATATTTTCCGCGCGGAAGAAGACGCCTGCCTGTTGGGGACAGACGCGGTGCGCGACGGCGTAGACGTCCCGGGTCACAGCCTTCGTCTTATCGTCTTCGATCGCGTTCCCTGGCCGCGCCCCACGATCCTGCATCGCGCGCGGCGGAAGGCCTTCGGCGCGCGTGCCTATGACGATATGCTGACGCGGCTGCGTCTGAAACAAGCATACGGTCGCATGATTCGGCGCGCAGGAGACCGAGGCATTTTTGTCATGCTCGACCCGATGATGCCGTCACGCCTTGCGGGCGCCTTTCCCGAAGGTGTGGAAATTCAGCGTATTGGCCTAGCCGAAGCCGTTGCCTCAGTTCGCGGATTTTTCGACTAGCCGCCGCAAGCCCTTCACGTCGAACGCGAGACAGCCTGAACGCGTCGTCTGGGACGTTCTCCGGCCAAGAATCGAAGAGCGTCGGAGAATGCGGGAAGGTCGGCTCCAAGTGCGGTAAAGAACTGCGTCTCAACGGCACGTACAGCCGATGCAGCAAGGCGCTGAACCGCGCGGCCCTCCTCGGAAAGCCGCAGGTTGAATGCACGCTTGTCCCGCACTTGGCGTATCCGCTCGATAAGACCTTCTTTGGCGAGTAACCGTACGACCTGCGAGGTCATCATCGGGTCTGTTCGACAGCGCCGCGCAAGTTCGATTTGGGACATCCCGGATCCAGCGCCGACATCTGTAAGGCCGGATAGGAGCAGGAACTGTACCGCCGTCAACTCGAAAGGGGCAAGCGCGCGACGCTGCTCGCGTTGCCAGTGGTTCTCAAGGTTCCAGAGGAGAAATCCGGGAGATTCAGCGGGCTCCCAGTCGTCGGCGTCAACATGATCGTCGCTCATCGCCCTATACATCACAGCACATACAAGCCGCCATTTTATATGCGCGCATTGTAAATGTCGATGCGTTTCGTTTCCCGGGCGCTGCCGTAAGCGCCGAACCGCGCAGGCGGACATGTGGCTAATTTTGCCTAGTGGCCGGTCAAATTTGCCGAATTGCCATGATTTCCATTGATTTAAACCGGTAATTTCTGCCGCATGCACACCCCTAAACTTATCAAATGAGCAGCCTGTAATCCGGCACGGAAACTGCATTCCCGGTTTGAAATAGTCTGCGTCTGTTAAAACAATCGGATACGGGGTCATGAAAATAGAGTTGCTCAAGAATTCCTTTCGCGGCATCACCGGTCACGAGGAAGCGACCATGGCAACTCTGACTATTTTACCGCGCAAGCGGCACCTTTTGCCCGTGGCGGGCGGCCACTTCGACGCTGTTAACATAACATCGCTTGCAACCAACGTCGATCTGCTGGGTTTGGCGGCAGCGACGTTCGATCCGCGCCAGATGAACCGCGCGCAGGCAGAGAGCCTGATCAAGCTTCTGGAAGATGCCGAGTTCCTTACGGCCAGAGACGCGTTCCATCTCTCAATGGCGCTGGATCACGGCATGGCCAAGGCCACTGAACTTGATCTTTACAACTTTGTGCGCAGGAGCCTGCCGGAATCCGCGGTCAAGACGCGGACCCTGGCAGTACTGGATGACATCATTGCGCTGCGTTTTCGCGCGGTGAGTTAAACTTGACACGGTTTGCGCTGATCTTCGGATTGGCGCTAAAGGGGTAGGGGCGCAACTAGGGTCGCGCACATGCGTCCCGGCCCCTCTGAATTATCCAACATTCCGTAAGCACGGCGATTGATAGAAGTCGACAGGGTTTACCACTAAGGCATTAGTTTTGTTGATCAATTAGTCCGCTTTTCCGCAAGCCATTGGCCTCGGAAAACCTTGATCAAGGAGCACGGCGGACTCATAAGTGGACTATCACTTTAGTTGAACGGGTATCGTCTCACCACTACGGAAATCCTTTATTAAATGCCGGACCATACAGCATTGCTGCGAAGCTTCGTCAAGCAATTCAAGGATCGCACCCCGCAACACCAGAAGTTGCATGAAATCCTTGAGTATTCGATGGCAAATATCGACGCGACAATCCAT
>CAXGSZ010000449.1:0-2949 GCA_964012455.1 uncultured Alphaproteobacteria bacterium | reverse complement strand
CCAACTGATGGCGGCGTTCATCCAACCCTCGCCGGAAATGATCAACAGTCCTCTCGGTTCCGGACCATAACGCGCAAGCGAAGCCGCTTCATCCGCCGGGTCGTCCGTGCCTCGGTCGACCATCAGCCATGTCCCGACAATTTCTTCCCTGGTAACCATTTCCCAATCCATTTCTAACATATACCGCGGAGCAATGATGGACGCACATCCGCCCGCGTCAAACGACGCTTACCCTTGTAATAGTCCCCGCCCTTTGCGAGGTTTCTTTTGATCGACCGAAGACGCGCTTAGGGGAGGATACTCATGCAGACACGCGCCGCCGTTGCCCACAAAGCGGGCGAACCACTCACCATCGAAACCGTCGAGCTGGACGGACCGAAGGAGGGCGAGGTTCTGGTCGAAATGAAGGCGACCGGCATCTGCCATACCGATGAATTCACACTTTCGGGCGCCGATCCGGAAGGTATCTTCCCCGCCATCTTGGGACACGAGGGCGCTGGCATTGTCGTCGATGTGGGCAAGAACGTCACCAGCGTTGAGAAGGGCGACCACGTGATCCCCCTCTACACGCCGGAGTGCCGCCAGTGCGAGTACTGCACCAGCGGCAAGACCAACCTCTGTCAAGCCATCCGCGAGACCCAGGGACAGGGCGTCATGCCAGATGGAAACAGCCGCTTTTCGATCGGCAAGGACAAGGTTTTTCACTATATGGGAACATCGACCTTCGCCAATCACAGCGTGATGCCGGAGATTGCTGTTGCGAAGATTCGCGAAGACGCGCCTTTCGACAAGGTGTGCTACATCGGCTGCGGCGTGACCACCGGCCTTGGCGCCGTGATGAACACCGCCAAAGTGGAGCCAGGTACAAATTGTGTGGTCTTCGGGCTCGGCGGCATCGGCCTCAACGTCATCCAGGGGCTGCGGATTGCTGGCGCTGACATGATCGTCGGCGTTGACCTGAATCCGGCCCGTAAGGAAATGGCCGAGAAGTTCGGCATGACCCATTTCGTCAATCCGTCGGAAGTCGAAGGCGACATGGTGCCTTATCTTGTCGACCTGACGAAGGGCGGCGCCGACTACAGTTTCGAATGCATCGGCAATGTCGAAGTGATGCGCACGGCGCTTGAATGTGCACATAAGGGCTGGGGCGAAAGCATCATCATCGGAGTGGCGCCGGCCGGCGCGGAAATCGCGACACGCCCATTCCAATTAGTCACCGGTCGGACCTGGAAAGGCACCGCCTTCGGCGGCGCCCGCGGGCGCACGGACGTGCCCAAAATTGTCGATTGGTACATGGATGGCAAGATTAATATCGATGACCTTATTACCCACACGATGCCGCTCGACGACATCAACAATGCGTTCGATCTGATGCATGCGGGCGAAAGCATACGCAGCGTCGTTACGTATTAGTTTTCTCCCCATAAGGGCAGGCAGCGGCGCGCCAAACTTGGCGCGCCGTTCGTCGTTCTGCCGAAAGGAACCGAGATGACCGAACCAAATTCCTTGAACAAATTTTGGGCCAACGGTGGCAGCGCCATCAACGCCTGGCTCGCGATCAATTCCCCCGTTAGCGCCGAGGCGATGGCGAAAGCCAACTGGGACACCGTCACCATCGACTGCCAACACGGTATGGTCGACCTGGGTCAGGCGATGTCCATGATCCAGGCGGTGGCCACGACGGGCAAGGTAACGATGTGCCGGGTCCCGTGGAACGATCCGACCTGGATCATGAAGTTACTGGACGCGGGAGCGCTCGGCATTGTCTGTCCGATGGTCAACAACCGGGCGGAGGCGGAAGCCTTCGTCAGCGCCTGCCGCTACGCACCCCAAGGCAACCGTAGCTGGGGGCCGGTGCGCATACCGTTCGACAATCCGCCGGAGTACAAGGACTGGGCTAATGAGAACATCGCGACCTTGGCGATGATCGAGACGCAGGAAGCCCTCGACAACCTCGACGATATTCTTTCCACACCGGGTCTGGATGCTATTTATGTCGGGCCGTCGGACCTCGCCATCAGCCTAGGTGAATCGCCCGACGCTATGGCCCGTGCGCCGAAGGTTCAGGCCGCAATCGAGCAGATCCTCGATAAAGCCATGAAGCATAATGTCATTCCGGCCATACACACCGGCAATGGTGAGATGGCGAAGGAGTATCTCGGCAAGGGTTGGCGGCTTACCACCATTCAAAACGACATGCGCCTCATGCTGGCGGGCGCGGCTTCCGCACTGGCGGCGGCGCGCGCCTGACGGACGTTTGCGAGATTCGGATTGTGCGGCGGTTCGCCCGCGCGTAGCCCTCGTCCATGTTTCGTTGGATAGCCTATTCTGGACCTCCCATTTATCCCGAGACCCTTCTGCTGCTGCCGGAGAACTCGCTTATCAATCAAAGTCTCAGCGCGCGTTACTCGATCATGCCGACGAATGCGGACGGGTGCGGCTTTGGTTGGTACGGTGAGCGCGAGGAGCCAGGCGTCTTCCGTGATGTCCTGCCGGCATGGAACGACCAGAACCTGATCAGTATTGCGCGGCAGGTCAAAACATCGCTGTTCTTCGCCCATGTGCGCGCCGCCACCTTTGGCCCAATTCAGCGCAGGAATTGTCATCCCCTTGCCCACGGCAACTGGTTATTCATGCACAACGGTCAGATTGGCGGGTACGAAAAGGTCCGTCGTCAGTTGGAAGCAATGATCGCTCCGGATTTCTATAATGAGCGACAAGGCACAACGGACAGTGAGACGATTTTTCTGATCTTGCTCAGCGAAGGATTGATCGACGATCCGATGGGCGCTTTCGCACGGACGGTCGGCCGGATCGAAAATATCATGCAGGATAACAGCATCGAGACACCGCTCCGCCTGACGGCAGCCGCGACGGACGGCGATTCCATCTTTGCCGTTCGCTACGCCAGCGACGATAAGGCGCCGACCCTCTACATCGGCCCCAGTT
>CAXGSZ010000448.1:0-2949 GCA_964012455.1 uncultured Alphaproteobacteria bacterium | reverse complement strand
AGTCTTCGCCCCGCGGAACGGGACCAGAACCATGAGTATCGACTATAAGAAAACCGTGTGTCTGCCGCAGACCGACTTCCCCATGAAGGCCGGCCTGCCAAAACGCGAACCGGAACTGCTCCAGCGCTGGGTCGACATCGACCTATGGGGCAAGATGCGCGCCGCGTCCAAAGGCCGCGAACCATTCATCCTGCACGACGGACCACCCTACGCGAACGGCAATCTGCATATTGGCCACGCCCTCAACAAAATTCTGAAAGACGTAATCAACCGGTCGCAACAGATGATGGGCAAAGATGCCAACTACGTCCCCGGATGGGACTGCCATGGCTTGCCAATCGAATGGAAGATCGAGGAACAGTACCGCGCCGAAGGCAAGGATAAGGACGAGGTCCCAATTGTCGAGTTCCGCAGGGAATGCCGCGATTTCGCCGACAAATGGATCGACATCCAGCGCGATGAGTTCAAACGTCTCGGCGTCATGGGCGATTGGGAGCATCCCTACACGACGATGGCCTACGAAGCGGAGGCAAAAATCGCATCGGAGATCGGCCGATTCTTGATGAATGGCGGTCTGTTTCGGGGCTCCAAGCCGGTGCTGTGGTCGGTTGTCGAAAAAACGGCGTTGGCGGAAGCCGAAGTCGAATATATGGAGCACAAGTCGACGACCCTGTATGTCCGGTTCCCCGTTGCGCGGACCAAGGACCTGAAGCTTGAGGGTACGTCGGTCGTGATCTGGACCACAACACCATGGACGATTCCGGGCAACCGTGGAATTGCGTTTAGCGCGGAAGCGACTTACGGGGTCTACGAAGTCACGGCGATAGCTGAGAACAGCAACGCCCGGATCGGCGAAAAACTGATCCTGGCAGACGAACTGGCCGATGCCGTGAAGGAAGCCGCGGGCATTGATGCTTGGACGCGAACTTCCGCAGTTTCGGAGCTAGATGGGGTTATCTGCACCCACCCGCTGCACGGAAAGGGGTATGACTTTGATGTGCCGGTACTGCCGGGCGACTTTGTCACCATGGAACAGGGCACGGGCCTTGTGCATATCGGCCCCGGCCATGGCATGGACGACTTCAACTTCGCGATCGCGCATGGGCTCGAAATTCCGCAGACTGTGGGCGAGGATGGCGCTTTCTACCATCACGTTCCCCTGGTCGCAGGCTCCATGATCTATGATCAAGATGGAAAGTCAGGGAACGCAAACGGCGCCGTGATACGCGAGCTACTGTCCGTCGACTGCCTGCTGGCGAAAGCCAGCCTGCGGCATGACTACCCGCATTCCTGGCGTTCAAAAGCGCCACTGATTTTCAGAAATACCGCGCAGTGGTTTATCTCGATGGACACGAATGAGTTGCGCCAAAAGGCCCTCGATGCCATCGATCAAACCGCATTCTATCCGAAGCAGGGAAAGAATCGGCTCTTTTCGATGATTGAGAATCGCCCGGATTGGTGCGTATCAAGGCAGCGAGCGTGGGGTGTCCCGATCACCGTATTCGTCAACAAAGAAACCGGTGAGCCGCTACGCGACCAGGCGGTTGTGGACCGCATAGTCGCCGCATTCCGCGAGGAAGGGGCGGACGCCTGGTTTGCAAGCCCGCCGGCCCGTTTTCTCGGCAATGATTATGACCCAAAGGACTTCGAACAGGTCCGCGACGTCATCGATGTCTGGTTCGATTCCGGATCGACCCACACTTTCGTGCTGGAAGACCGGGACGACCAGCGCTGGCCGGCCGATTTGTATCTCGAAGGGTCTGACCAGCATCGCGGCTGGTTTCACTCGTCGCTGCTTGAAGCCTGCGGGACGCGCGGCCGGGCGCCTTACGACGGCGTCCTCACACACGGCTTCGTCATGGCGGAAGACGGCCGCAAGATGTCGAAGTCGCTTGGCAATATCGTCGCCCCGCAAGAGGTAACTGAGCATAGCGGTGCGGAAATCCTGCGCCTTTGGGTCGTGGCGTCCGACTATTCCGAAGACCTAAAGATCGGGCCAGAAATTCTGAAGCATCAGATCGACGCGTACCGGCGGCTGCGCAATACGTTGCGCTATCTGATCGGGAATCTTCACGGTTATGAGCCCGCGCACGCAGTGCCCCTGGCGGAGATGCCGGAACTGGAGCACTGGGTGTTGCATCGTCTCTCGCTGCTGGATGCGCACGTCAGGCATTGCTGCGAAACGTTCGATTTCCATGGCCTGTTCCGTGAGCTCTATAATTTCTGCACGGTTGATCTTTCCGCATTTTACTTCGACATCCGCAAGGACTGTCTCTACTGCGATCCGACCACATCTACGACGCGACGAGCGGCACAGACGGTCTTGGCGGAATTATTTGACTGCTTGACCGCATGGCTGGCGCCGATCCTATGTTTCACGATGGAAGAAGCGTGGTTGCAGCGCAACCCAGGCGAGACAGAAAGTATTCACCTTAGGACTTTCCCTGAGATCACTGGAGACTGGCGCAACGACTCGCTCGGCGCCAGGTGGGAGGACATCCGGCAGGTCCGCCGCGTCGTTCTTGGCGCACTCGAGATCGAGCGAGCCGAGAAACGAATCGGCTCCAGCTTGCAAGCCGCTCCCCGCGTTTTTGTATCCCCAGAAATTACCGGGTCGCTCGAAAACGCGGACCTGGCGGAGGTCGCCATCACATCCGATATCGCGATCGAGACCGGCAAGGGGCCCGCAAACGCGTTTACCCTTCCGGACGTCGTCGGAATTGCCGTCGTACCCGAAAAAGCAGAGGGCCAGAAATGTGAGCGGTGTTGGAAGGTACTCCCCGAAGTCGGTCTGGATTCGGACTATCCCGATATCTGCGGGCGCTGCGCTGATGCGGTCCGCGGGTTCCAGGAAGCGGCGGAGTAACGACCGCGGTCGGCAGTCATGTTGAAATTCGGGCTCGTCGCGAGCGCCATCATTGTGGTCCTGGATCAGGTGACGAAATGGCT
>CAXGSZ010000447.1:0-2953 GCA_964012455.1 uncultured Alphaproteobacteria bacterium | reverse complement strand
CGATCGTGAGAAGCTGCAGGAGCGGCTGGCGAAGCTGGCCGGCGGTGTTGCGGTGATCCGCGTCGGTGGTGCCACCGAGATCGAGGTGAAGGAACGGAAGGACCGTGTGGAAGACGCCATGAACTCGACCCGTGCAGCGGTCGAGGAAGGCATCGTCCCGGGCGGTGGAAGCGCGTTGCTTAAGGCCATTAAGTCTCTAGACAAGGTCGACCCGGAAAATGACGACCAGCGTGCGGGTGTTGCGATCGTGCGCCGCGCGATAATCGTACCGGTTAAGCAGATTGCCGAGAACGCTGGAGCAGATGGCTCCATCGTTGCTGGCAAGCTTTCCGAGAACAACGACAAGAACTTCGGTTTCGACGCTCAGTCAGGCAAGTACGTCGACATGATAAAGTCGGGTATCATTGATCCGGCCAAGGTCGTGCGGACGGCGTTGCAGGACGCGGCGTCGGTCGCCGGCCTCCTCATTACCACCGAAGCGATGGTGGCCGAGAAGCCGGAGGACAAGCCTGCGATGCCGGCAATGCCGGGTGGCGACATGGGCGGCATGGGAATGGGCATGTAATCCCACCCCGACCGATCCTAGTTTACGGAATGGGCCGCGGCGAAAATGCCGCGGCCTGTTCCATTTGTGTAAGGTGTGCGGATACAGCCCGGCCTCCCGCCACCACATGTCAGAAGGAGATTGGCGGGAATGTCCGGGGTGCCCGGGGAATAGCCCGGAAATGGAGAGGCGCGCTTCCCATTCGCGCCACAGCGGTTCCGGATATTCCGTGTAGAACCAGGAGCATTATAGGACCGACAATATCCGAAGATTCTGGTGAGCAATGACGGTGTCGATTTTGAGAAGTTCGATGCGTTACTTACGCGTGTACGTCCGATAGGCTATACATTGTGCGCTGTCCATGAAAGCATTCTTAGAGATTCCAACACATATGAGCTGGCCTTTCGGAAAACCGGGAGATTCCAGAACGTTCCAGTTCGAGGTAAGGTTCGTACCGGCACGGCAGAGGTGTCTCTTCTGCCGGCCCGGTTGTGTGCATTGAGGCGTTCCACTTTTCGAACCAATACCGCAGTCGTTCCGGCCAGTCCTCAATGGTTGATTCGATCCACCACTGCTCCGAAAGCATGTGTGCGGGCAGAATCGAGATCGCATATAAGGCCCTTTACAGGCCCGCACCGTATTGCGCGTCCACGATCGTTTCCCATTGAGTGGAGCGGATTTTGGGCACGTGCTTACGTGGTCGACGGGCAGCTTAGATACACGACTCGAAACCGAGGTGCATCCAACCCCGTTCGCCGAGACTTTTTCGCGGTTTCGCCCCCAGAACGAAAAACTGATCGTTTGAGCCCGATCACAGGGCCTATAGGAAAGGGTGATACTTGGATCGACAACGGCCGTCCTCATTTCCAAAAGCGTGTCTTGGAGGTTCAAAATTTTGGGGGTCGCTGATATCGATTCTCTTTCTGAGGCGTGGACCTTTTATCTATTTTTCGTCGACCGGGTCAATCACACCAAAATGTCTGCCTCTTTGATCGAAGACTTCGATTTCGGCACACAAGAATCGATGCTCACCTATTACTCCACTAATCGGCCCATCCTTCTGCAATTCCTGAGAGTATGGAGAAGTCAGGCGGAATTTCGGGGCATTTTTGGTGGCGTTGACCCGGCGGCCGCATGCGAGAACCGCCGCCCATTGGGTCTTCGATGATACGGCCGGGCAAATCTGGGCCGTGGACGGGTTCACCGGGTCGCTATTTCGTCATCGGTGTCTGCACTTCCGCGTCCGAAAGCAACGGAGCGCGCAATCGTTAGATTTCGGCAGATTGTCTGCGATATAATTGATGAAATTTCTTCATCTGTCTGCGCTGGCTTAATTTGCTGATTTGATTTGTTGGAGTTTTACAGCAACCGACTTTCCGCCTCGCGCGACCAGTCGTCGACGCGGGCAATGCGGATCAGGTTGGTCGCGCCTGGCGTGCCGAAGGGAACACCCGCGGTAATGATGAGACGTTCACCCGGATGCGCAATGCCGTCGTAATAGGCGTGCTGGCCTGCCTTGCTGGTCATGTCCTCGAAGTCGTTCGCATCGCTCGTATAGATGCTGTGCACGCCCCAGACGACGGCGAGACGGCGGGCGGTCGCCTGGTTTGGCGTGAGCCCGATGATCGGCACGTCCGGCCGCTCGCGCGCCGCGCGGAGGGTCGTCGAGCCGGAGGTTGTGTAGGTTACAATTGCGGCGGCGGACAGCGTGTGCGCAATCTGGCGCGCGGCAGCGCTGATGGCATCGGCCGAGGTCGCTTCCGGTTCCGGATGATTGGCGTCCATGGTGCTACGCCAGACGGAATCACGCTCAACACGTTCGACTATACGGTTCATCATTTTCACCGATTCGACGGGGTACTTACCGGCCGCCGTCTCGGCAGACAGCATGACCGCATCCGCGCCGTCGTAGACCGCGGTGGCCACGTCCGAGGCTTCGGCGCGGGTCGGTTGCGGTGATTCGATCATCGATTCGAGCATCTGCGTTGCGACGATGACCGGTTTCCCTGTCTGCCGGCAGGCCCGGAGTATACGGCGTTGCAGCACGGGCACATCTTCCGGTGGCATCTCCACGCCGAGATCGCCGCGGGCCACCATGACGGCGTCACTGAGATCGATGATTTCGTTAAGGCGGTCGATGGCGGCGGGCTTCTCCAGTTTGGTCAGGATCGGTGCACGGCCGCCGATCAGGCGCCGTGCTTCGGCCAGATCTTCGGGGCGCTGAATGAAGGAAAGCGCCACCCAATCCACCCCGTGATCAAGGCCGAACTGCATGTCCTTACGGTCCTTGTCAGTCAGCGAAGAAAGCGGCAGCACGACGCCCGGAACGTTAACGCCTTTGTGGTTCGAAATCACGCCGACAATAATGACTTCCGCGTTGGCGAAATCTTTGCCGCAATCGGTTACCTT
>CAXGSZ010000446.1:0-2954 GCA_964012455.1 uncultured Alphaproteobacteria bacterium | reverse complement strand
CCCAGGTCTCCGACCTCGCCAAGGACGCCGATCTCAGCAAGTTTATTCTGTAGCGCCTAGCATCACGTTTTGAGGGTGACTAGCATTGCAGTCACCTGTTCCTCTTTCAACTCGCCAATTTTCTTCGATAGCCTGTTTGCGAGTTCCGTTGCTTCTGGTGAGAGTTCCGAGGTGTCGATGGTGACCCTGGGATGCGAAATATCGGCAAGCCGGCGGAGGTCATCCGCCTCATCCCAGATGATGTCGAAATAGGCGCAAATCTGATGCAGGCGCAGAGTCGTCGGACGACCGCGCTTACCATGCTCCAACGCAGAAAGGTAGGCAGGTGTGACGTCGAGCGCCGTTGCCATTCCCGACAAGGTTACACCCTTGCGCTGTCTGAGCTCCCGAAGTTTCACGCCAAGCGGCGTCATCCCGGTGACCACGCCCGCCGGCGCCTCAACAGGACATAGAGCGCTCCTGCCCCACCATCCTTCTGGCGGGCATACTCAAAGGCCAGAACCTTGTCGCGGTTGGGCACTTCGTTCAGCCAGCGCGGTACGGCATTGCGCAGCACGCCGCCGCCTTCCTTGCCGACACCCTTGCCCGTCACGACGATGACGCAGCGCCGGCCTGCCGCCTGCTGAACGGAAAGGAAGGTGCTAAGCGCGTGATGCGCCTCTGTCTGGTTCATGCCGTGCAGGTCAAGCCGTGCCTCGACCGGCAGCTGGCCCCGCTTAAAACGCTGTCCGGTACGCCGATCGAGCCTGGCCGTATCGCCGTGTTGCAAAATGTGCGCTTTGGATTTTGAAGATGTCGCTGCAGGCGCCGAGGTTCGTGAGTGCAGCGCCCGTTTAGCGATTGCGGTTTTTGCCGGCCCAGATGTTCGAGACGAAACAGATTTCTCACTCCTTATGCACGGCGTGCGTTGCTTCAGCGGTTTGACGTCCCGCATGGCCCGGCGGAACAGGTCGCCCTCGTCTTCGCCGCTTGCCATCACTCATCCTCGACCATCACGATATGAATTTGCCGTGGCCCCTGCGCTCACACGGGGTACCTATTTGTTTCCTCACGCTCTAGAATGGGTTCGGAACCCGGGAAACGCAATGCCTCAGGAGAGTGGTACAACGGTCGACCGCGGCAACAGAATGTAATAGCGTCCGCGGCTTTTCATCCGGCCGGCTTCCGCAAGTGCATCCTTTCCGTAACCCCAGAAGAAATCGCCTCGAATCGGTCCCTTGATGGCGTTACCCGCGTCCTGCGCGATCATCAGTCGCCGCAAAGGCCGTTTGCCGCCGCCTGGCCAAACCGTATCGAGCCAAAGCGGTGCGCCAAACGGTATATACTTGGGATCGACGGCCAGACTTCGTCGCGGTGTCAGCGGCACCCCCTGTGCACCAATCGGCCCTGCACCCGTAATCTCGCGGAAGAAAATGTATCGCGGGTTGCGCGCCAATAGCGCTTGTGCCTTCACTGGGTTTTGAGAGACCCAGTTGCGAATGCCACCCCAGCTTGCCTGGTTCGGCATGAGTTCGCCCGCATCAATCAGGGCACGTCCAATCGACACATAATTATATCCGTTATGGCCCGCAAACCCTACCCGCATGACGTTGCCGTCTTCGAGAAGAATCCGGCCCGATCCCTGCACGTGCAGCAGGAAGGCATCGATTTCGTCGTCAAGCCACGCTATGACGGGTGCGAAACCCTCCAAGGCACCACGTTGAATAGCATCGCGCCGATGATAGGGAAGCAGTTCTCCATTTGCAATTCGCCCAACGAGCTTGCGGCCCCGGAGCGATTTCTGGAAACGGCCAAGATCGACGCTCACGAGATCATTTGGTATCCCAAAAAGCGGCACGTTGTTTGTGTCGCTGCGAGTTCGCGTTCCTCGCAACTCCGCCTCAAAATATCCGGTGAACAGCCCTTCGATCCTCTCACCAGTCGCGACCAGATAGGGCACGAACCAGCGTTCGAAAAACGTCGTTGCGGCACTGGAAGGCAGGGGCTCCTTTGCGGCAAGACAAATTGGCCGCCAGTCTGCTGGGCGCACGACGCGGCCTCCGATCTCGGTCGACTTCCCCTTGAGTAACTTCGGGCAAGATAACTTAAAAGCAGATAGCGCATCGTCATGCCGATCCCGCTGCCAATCCGGCAAAGCCACGAATGCGGTCGCAGTTAGCTTAACCCCCGGAAACGGTTTTGGTCGTTCCTCCAGGGGTGCGCACGCGATCGCAACGGGTGCCAATATGGCAACGGCGAGTAAGCTCCGCGCGAAGGCGTGAATGGAATTCGTCCGGCTAGTTAGGGCTTCTAGTCGCAACCAGCGTCCAGTTCGGATCTGATGACGATACATTGCGCGCAAAAGTCCATATATCGGTGATTCTCACGACGGCGCTTGGGTGGCCTTCGGCAACATCGCCGTCTGCGTCGCGCGTGACGTTGACCTGCTCGCTGACATATTTGACCGTGACGAGTGCGTCATGATCCTGCATTTCGGCTTCGATTATCTCTACCACATCAATACCGACAACAGTTGTCTCATGGGTGCGCTCTTGTGCCTGCCGATCGCGAATAGCCTCCGCAAAATTCTCGTAGACCTCGTCGCTTAGCAAATTGCGAAGCGTCTCAGTTTGGCCTAAGGCAAACGAGTCGACAACCATTTCAAATGCGGCCGTGGCGCCGGTTATGAAATCGGCTTCGTCAAACATCTGATCGGCCAACTTAATTTGTGTTAGGGCGGCTTCAAGCGGAGACCCGGGTTCCACAGATGACCCTTCCGGTTCCGGTGTGCGGTCCGGCAGTGATATGACGTTGTCTTCGCTTTGTCGGTCCGCACCACTGGTCCCGAACTGGTCCAGCCGTTGTTGTTCGTGCCCCGTCCGCTTGCCAAGAACGCTACCCAATCGATAGATCAGGAACACCGCGAGCATCGCGAAGAGAATGATATCTATAAAACCCAAACCGCCGCTCATTTG
>CAXGSZ010000445.1:0-2964 GCA_964012455.1 uncultured Alphaproteobacteria bacterium | reverse complement strand
CGCGGACAATCTCCGTTTTGGTAATCCGGAGGCGACGAATTCCGAAATGGAGGCCGCTTGCCGGGCCGCCAACGCGCATGAATTTGTCGAGAAGCTGCCACAACGCTACGACACCGTGATTGGCGAGCGCGGAATCCACCTCTCGGGCGGACAGCGGCAGCGTATCGCTATCGCCCGGGCAATCTTGCGAGACGCACCGATTCTCGTATTGGACGAGGCGCTTTCCGCCGTCGACGCGGAGAACGAAGCGATCATCCAGGATGCCCTCGACCGTCTCATGGAAGGGCGCACTACACTGATCTTCGCGCACCGGCTCTCAAGCGTTATCGACGCGGACCGAATTCTCGTATTGGATGAAGGCCGGGTGGCGGAAAACGGCACGCATGCTGAGCTGATGGCGACGCGCGGTGTCTATCATAGGCTGATGGCCACCCAGGCGGAGCAAACCGTCGAGGCCAAGGTCGCGATTGGCGACGGAGGACCGCTGCAAACCGTTGGGTCGGAGGGGCCGACCTATAGCGAGGAAGCGCAGTTTGCTCCAACTGACGCCATCGTCAAGGCGGAAGGGCTCGGCTGGGTGGGTGCCGTGCGCGAATTGATGAAACACATTGTCCCTTATAGAGGAAAACTGGCGCTGACCTTTGGCTTCGGTGTGACCCGAGTTATCGCGTTCATCGGGATTGGCGCGGTCAGCGCGCTGACGGTGCGTGCGGTCAAGACCGAAGAACCTTTCATCGACCTGCTGATCTTGCTTGCGGCACTGGCGCCCGTCGCCGGTGTCTTCCACTGGTTCGAATCTTGGATCGCCCACGACATGGCGTTTCGTCTCCTTGCCGAGATGCGCATCGCGCTGTTCGAAAAACTCGATCGTCTTGCGCCGGCCTATATGGTGCGGCGGCGCACCGGCGACATGGTTGCAATGGCGACACACGACGTGGAGATGGTGGAGTACTTCTTCGCACACACCGTGGCTCCCGCCTTTGTCGCTGTTCTGATCCCGAGTATCGTCTTGGGTGTGCTAGTGTTTTACGGCTGGGAGCTGGCGGCGGCACTGCTGCCATTCCTTGTGTTGGTCGCGATGACACCGTTCTTCACCCGCAAGCGTATCGATGAATTGGGGTCACGGGCGCGCGAAGCGCTTGGCGAATTGAATGCCCATGCGGTCGACACAATTCAGGGCCTCGCCGAGATCGTCGCCTTCCAGCGGACCCCTGAGCGCCGAGCGGAGCTGATTGTGCGAACCGAAAATCACCACGTGGTTCGTCTGCCGTTTTTCCGCGACCTCACCCTCCAGACCTCCCTGCTGGAGGTCGCGACGGGTCTTGGTGGTCTCGCGGTCGTAGTCGCTGGGGCAGCATTGGTTGATGCGGGGCGGTTGGAGAGCGGGATTCTGCCTTTGCTCACGCTGCTCTCAATGGCGGCTTTCCTTCCGATTTCGGAAATCTCGCATGTGGGGCGTCATCTGGCGGATACCTTGGGGTCGACCCGCCGGCTTTACGCGGTCGATAACGAACCAGTGCCAGTGAAAGACGGGCTGGGCGTGGCGGAGGAGACGGGTGCCCGCGGCCTGCCGATCGAACTCGACGGTGTCGACTTCCAGTACGAGGCGGCGAACCGCCGCGCACTGCACGGGGCCGCCTTTGAAGCGCCAGCTGGCAAGACGGTGGCGCTGGTCGGTCCCTCTGGTGCAGGCAAGACGACCGTCGCCCATCTGTTGATGCGATTTTGGGACCCGGAAGAGGGAGCGATCCGTCTCGGCGGACGGGATCTTCGGGACTATGCGCTTGACGATTTGCGCCGGCGCATCGCTTTGGTGGCGCAGGATACATACCTCTTCAACGACACGCTCCGCACCAACATTCTAATTGCCAATCCCGATGCGGATGAAGTAACGCTGATGGCGGCGATCGACCGGGCCTCGCTTGGCGAGTTTGTAGCGGGATTGCCGGACGGCCTTGAGACCAAGGTCGGCGAACGGGGTATGCGGCTCTCTGGTGGCCAACGCCAGCGAGTCGCGATTGCGCGAGCCTTTCTCAAGGATGCACCCGTGCTAATCCTCGATGAGGCTACATCGCATCTCGATGCGGTCAACGAGCATGCGGTGCGGGATGCCCTAGAAGAACTGATGGCGGACCGTACGACGATCGTTATCGCGCATCGGCTCTCCACCATCCGCGGTGCGGACCTGATCGTGGCACTCAACGAAGGCCGCGTGATCGAGACCGGGACCCACGAGGCGCTGCTCGCGAAGGGCGGCCTCTATGCCCAGCTCGTCGCTCACCAACTCGCTGGCACCGCCGGCCGCAGCGCGGCGGAGTAGATATCATGCTCGGCTTGCTGTATTCCTAGGCTGCCCGGTCGCATAGTCCCCATAGGCGAGGCTAGGTGCGATTGCTCCGGCGATTCTCGGTGCTCTTGTGTTCTCCGGGCATGTCGCAATTTATGTGAGTATCACCATTTCCCATTCTGAGCCACGCCCATGTCGGAGAAAGAAAAATCCGTCCTCTGTCTTGGTTCGGCGGGGTTCCATGTATGGCCTATACGGAGTGGGGGCGCCCAATGCAGCGGGGACCCTGGTCTGCGTCCATGGGTTGACGCGCAACGGCTGCACTTCGACACTGCTGCAGCGGCCCTGGAAGACGGATACCGGGTGATTTGTCCCGATATTATGGGGCGCGGTCAAAGCGATTGGCTGACGGACGGTACGCTGTAACAGAACCCGACCTATCTCGCGGGTCGCGTCACGCTACTGGCGCAGGCCGGGGCAAACCAGGTCGATTGGCTGGGAACGTCGATGGGCGGGATCCCCGACATGCTGATGGCGTCGATGCCCAGCAGTCCTATCAAGTGTCTTATCATTAATGATGTCGGCTCGTTCCTGCCGAAATCAGCACTGGAGCGGATCGCGGGCTATACCGGTAACGCCCCAACTTCGACGATATCGCCACGCTCAAAGCTTATCTC
>CAXGSZ010000444.1:0-2983 GCA_964012455.1 uncultured Alphaproteobacteria bacterium | reverse complement strand
GGCCAGCGCCTCCTCCACCTTGGCACGAAGCGCTTCGCCGCCCCGGCCTTGCGCGCCAACCGTCGCAATCATCCGCGCCTGGCGCTCAAAACAGTGGATGATGCATTCCCGTGGTTCGTCATAGGCCGCCTGTTCAGTGGCAGCGGCGTAAACTGGAACACGAAGGAATACGCTGCCATTGCCGTCATGTCCTGCCTGGCGCCATGCCTCGCGATAGACGTTAATATGGCCCTTCAACTCATCGAGCCCGTCCCCTCGTAACCCGACAAACAGGGGCAGTCCCTCCCCGGCTACCTTCTTGAAGGTTCCGGCTGACGACGCGGCCATGCGCATCGGCGGGTGCGGCCGCTGAACCGTCGTGGGTACCAATTGCGCATCGGTCACTTGAAAAAATTTACCTTCGTGGGAGAACATCTCACCAGTCCAGGCTTTGCGCAGAACGGTAACCGCTTCCTCGAAACGCTCCTGACTCTCGCAGTAATCAATATTGTAGATGTTGTACTGACGCGCAAAACCACTGCGACCGATACCGAAGTCTAGCCGCCCCCCGCTCATCTGATCGATTGTCGCTGATTCCTCGGCAACACGCAGCGGATTGGTCAGCGGCAAGACATAGACAGCCATCCCAATGCGCACCCGCGTCGTCAAACGCGACAATGCACCCGCAACGACGATGGGAGACGATAGAACCGAGCGAGCGGGCATGAAATGAAACTCCGCCAACCAAATGCTATCGAGCCCGACATCCTCACAAAGCTTCGCATGATCAAATCCTTCACGGAAAGCCTCGGCGTCGGTACCGCCCGGACGCGTGCCGAACTCCATGAATGTTCCGAAGTGCATACGTTTTCCGTGTTTGATCGGATACGAACGGCCTAGTGCTCTAGATCTTGGTCCTCGAGTTTTGGCTTTTGCTTCTGGTTAAATCGGCCATCGTAGATTGGCGCCGACCCGGTCGTCGGTCCCGAGTATTGAACAAATAGTATCTTGCAGCCCTCCTCGGTATGCATCTCGTACTCGAAGTGTGGATCCTGCATATAGACCATGTCACCCGTTGTGAGCGTTCTGTCGCCGTAGCTGCACTCACCTTCCAGGACATACCAAACCTGTGCGAAATCATGCTTATGCAAGGGAAAGCCGCTGCCCGGACCATAGGTCAGGATACCCGCATTTGGCTCGGTCGGGTTTTCCGGGGATGGGTGAAAGATCATCTGGCTCTCGTTCGCAAAACGCGCAACCTCCGGCGCCATGGTTTCAGGCCGTCGGATGATCGGCGCATTGTGGGTTTTTTCCGCTTCCTCCGGTGTAATCGTGGGTTTTGCGTCGTTCGGCATGCTCGTTCACCGTTCAATAGACATCGATCCTGTCGTCAAAATGTAACATAGCTTGCCGATCAGGAAGTCGAGAACTTGTCTGGCCCCCGATCGGGCTCCATACTCCCGGCAAGATACAAGGGAGCCCCCAGAGCCATGGATTTCCATCTCACCGACGACCAAAAAGACCTGCAAGCCCGAGCGCGCGAACTCGCACGCGGCAGCTTCGAGGAACGCGCCGCGGAAATTGACCGGACGGAGCAATACCCTTGGCACAATGTCGAGGATCTGAAGAACGGCGGCTTCATGGGCATGACCATCCCGAAGGAGTTTGGCGGACAGGGCCGAACCTTCCTCGATGCCACGCTGGTGATCGAACAAATGGCACAAGTGTGCGGTGTCACCGGGCGGATTGTGGTTGAAAGCAACATGGGTGCGATCTCTACCGTCATGAAGTACGGGACGGACAAGCAAAAGAAGATGGCTGCCGCCTTCGTCCTCGATGGTGACAAGCCCGCGATCTGCATTACCGAGCCGGAAGCCGGTAGCGCCGCAACGGAGATGACGACAAGGGCCGACAAGAAGGGTGGCAAATACATCCTCAACGGCAAAAAGCATTGGATCACCGGTGCAGGTGCGTCACGCCTCCACCTCGTATTTGCGCGCGTCTTTGACGAAGCAGGTGAAGAACAAGGCATCGGCGGATTTCTTGGCATTCGCGAGGAGACACCCGGTCTTTCGATCGGTAATCGCGAGCCCACGATGGGGCTCCGCGGTATTCCAGAAGCTGAAGTCATTATGCAAGACATGGAAGTTAATGAAGATGCTTTGGTCATGCCGCCACGGGGACTGCGCAAAGGCTTCGCCGATCTCATGGATGCCTATAACTCGCAAAGGGTGGGTGCCGGAACCATGGCGCTTGGCATTGCACAAGGCGCCTACGAGCACGCACTCGCATATGTTAAGGAGCGCGAGCAGTTTGGGCGACCGATTTACGAGTTCCAAGGCCTGCAATGGATGTTGGCAGATATGGCGATCCAGATTGATTGCGCACAGCTCATGCTCTATCGTGCCGCGGCCAATGCCGGAAGCGGGTTCCCCGATGCGACAGAAGCCGCAAAAGCCAAGGTGGTTGCAGCCGATATGGCGCTCAAGGTCACCAATGATGCGTTGCAGCTATTTGGTGCCGCCGGCTATTCACGCCGCCGCCCGATGGAACGCTTCTGTCGTGACGGGCGGATGTTCTCAATCGGCGGCGGTACCGCGCAGATCCTGCGCACAGTCGTCGCATCACGCATTCTCAATCGCAAGTTGCCGCAAACCCGGGACGGCTTTACCAAGCTCGCGGAACGCGAAGCCGCAATGGCTAGAGAAGCAGCAGAGTAAAAGTACGGCACGCTGGGCGGACATGACGACACCTTAGGGTGGCAAAAGGCACGATCCGCGCCCAGACGCGGAAAAGGCAGCGGAATTCGATCCGCTAGCACTGCATGAAGATTATCTTGACGATCCTTATCCGGCCTATCATTTCCTGCGCAAGGACGATCCGGTCCACCGCTGCCTGGACAGTAGCTAATTTCTGACGCGCTACGCGGACTTGGTTAAAGTCTACAAGGGTGCCGTTTTCAGTTCCGACACGACGCGTGAATTCGGCCCCAAATACGGTGCCG
>CAXGSZ010000443.1:0-2986 GCA_964012455.1 uncultured Alphaproteobacteria bacterium | reverse complement strand
GCCCGAAGCCTGAGAGCGAGCAGTATATCAGGCCCGGATTGAGAGGCTTCAAGTCGTCGTAGGAGAGCCCCCAACTTTGCATGCGGCCGTAGGCAAAGTTCTCGATCAGCACGTCAGATTTGCGAACAAGTTCGTATATCAGATTGCGTCCGCGATTGTCCGAGGTGTCGATGGCAACGCCGCGCTTGTTGATGTTGTGAACATGGAAGATGTAGCTGACGCCGTCGACCTTGTAAGCGAAATGGCGCACGGATTCGCCTTTCAGCGGTTCGACCTTCACGATTTCCGCGCCGAGATTCGACAGATATCGGGCGGCGAGCGGTCCGGTGGTGTACGCACCGAGCTCGAGTATACGCACACCCGCAAGCGGTGGACTCATAGATCGATCTCCACATGTTCGTTGAGCGACGGTGCGCGGCGGTATACGCGGCCAGAAGTTTCACTCATCTTGAAGATGCTGCCAGGTGTCCGGAAGGAGTGACCGTGCTCATCTTTGAAAATATGGACCATATCACGCGCAAGGAACTGCGGGTCTACTATTAACTCAGCTAGGCTGTAAATCGGACCGGCGGGAACCTGGCCCTGGATGAGCACTTCCAGCGCTTCCTCCGTTGTTTTGTCGGCTAGAAAATCAATTACGATCTGGTTTACTTCCGGTCGGACTTCATCCGTTACGCGCTTGTCATTTGTCATGTATCGCGGATCTTCCGCGAGATCGTTACGGCCGATGAGATCAAGGAAGTTTCTCCATTGGCGATCATCCGCCATACAGATGATGATCCAGCCGTCTTTTGTCGGGTAGTTGTCCCATGGGGCCGCCATTGGATGCTGGTTTCCTTGAGGACCTGGCGCCTTGCCGGACAAGAAATACCCCGGAATGAAGGTATACAGAAGGGAGACAATGCCGTCGTAGAGCGCCAGGTCGATCGTTGTCCCTTCGCCGGTTTCCACACGCTCGAACAGTGCCGCAAGAATCGAGGCTCCACCCATCAACGCGGCGTTGTGCACGGCCAGTGGGGGGCCTGCTTTGTGCGGTAATTCTCCGGGATGACCGGTGGTTGCAATTACGCCGCCCATCGCTTGAGCAATCAAATCCCCGCCGCTGTGCCCAGCGAGCGGGCCGCTCCTCCCGAAGGGTGAAAAATGGCAATGTATCAATCGGGGTTTGGAAGCCGTGAATACATCGAGATCAAGTTCGGCTGCGCGGTCTTCCGTGGTCGTACGGTCAGTTATCAGGATATCCGCTTGGCTGGTGATGGCGGCCAACGTCTGGCGGCCCATCTCGGAACGCAGTTCGAGTGAAAGGCTTTCCTTATTGCAATTGAGAATGTTGAACGCGGCGCTCGAACCTTCGGTCGTCTGGGGCCCGATGCGACGCAGCCTGTCGCCATCGGAAGGTTCGAGTTTTACAACGCGGGCGCCGAGTTCGGACAATAGACGTCCGGCGATCGAACCCGCACTCCAACCATCCGCGAGTTCGACCACGAGCGTCCCGTCGATACAGCCTTCCGGGGTCACTGCCGCGCTCTCCCATATGTTTCATATAGGAAGTTAAGCCGTAGGCGAGACGCGGACTAGACCTGACTGCCAGTTCGGGATCAAGCGGTGTGTTGGTGTAGCCGAACAACGCTGGCCGGTATCCCACGCTCTTATGGTAGCGCGCCATAATAGAGAGATCGCCCGGCAGGAGCGTACCATTGTGCACGACGCGATGGCCGCCGATAGAGAGCCCTGTCAACATGCTGGCTGGTGCTGGACCGCAGGGCAGCGCTTGGCGATAGTGTCTCGCGAACGTCACGCTTTTGGCCGCGAAGGCGTCAACATTAGTTGTCCGAACACTTGGGTGGCCCGTCGCAACCAGCGTACCGCCGCGCTATTGGTTTTCTCCATTTAGGAGAATATTCTTGATACGGCTCGTCATGTAGAGACAACCTTAGTATCGCCGCAAATGGACGTAATACTTTGCTAGGACGTCGGTCCGGTATCAGGAAGGGGTGTGTCGTCGAGGACGCGCTTATACGAGAACATGGAGAGATCCAAACTCCTGTATTCACCATGCATGATTAGTTCGCACAGACCTCGTGTCACGGCGGGGGCGTGCTGTAGACCGTGCCCCGAAAAGCCCGCTGCAATGACGAAATTTTCCAGTTCGTCAATCCACGGGCCGATGATGGGATTGGCGTCCATGCGATTCTGGTCGTAGTGGCCAACCCAGCCGCCTTTGTATTTGACGGCCTCGAACTTGCGGCTGCGGTGTGCCATGAGAGGCCAGAGTTCATCATCGAACTCTCGGTGGTCTAATTCCCAATCGAAGCCGGCTTTTTTTCCAGCTGCCGTCTTGCCGCATATGAAGCCGGCACCATCGGGCCGCACACTGAGGCCCGTGTGATCACGAACGCCGGGGAAATGTTCTAATTCTTCTTGAATATCGAAGAGGAAGGTTTGCCGGCGGACCGGCTCGACCGGAATCTCCATACCGACGATTCGGCAGAGGTCCTGCGCCCAGCAATTCGCGGCATTGATGAAGATATCGCCAGTCAAAGTCTCGCCGCTCTCCAACTTGACGGCGGTCACCTTGACGCTGTCCCGCTCGATATCCACCACGCGATCCTGTAGGTAACGAATGCCGAGCCGCGTTGCGGCTTTGCGGAAACCCTGCAGCGCCGCATGAGGATCAATGCGGGAGTCATCCGGCGAATGAAGACCGGCATCGACGTCCTTGAAATCGAAGGACGGCATCAATTCTTCTAGCCCTGCGCGATCCAGCAACTGAACGTTTGCGCCGGCGCCGGCCAGCATCTCATGGTCGGCCTCAAACGTGGCGACGTCCTTGCCCTTGCCAAGGAAAATATAACCAACCGTGTGATAGTTGACGTCGACCGGGTCGTCGCTGGTGTCCACGGTTTCGGTGAAACGGCTATAGACTTCATGACCGAACCGCGACATCTCGAAGTTTTCGCGCAAGCCTTGGACGAAGCGGATGCCG
>CAXGSZ010000442.1:0-3024 GCA_964012455.1 uncultured Alphaproteobacteria bacterium | reverse complement strand
CTGCCCGCTGCAGGTTGTGCGACGCCAAAGCCGGGTCAGTGACGTAGCCCGCGGTCGGAAAGAAGACGCCACCTGAAATGGCGTCGCCGGTAGGTTCCGCGAAACCAGGATCGTCGCGGCGCTTCGCCGGGTAGTAGGCCTGCATGTCATAGATTGGCAGACGCCCGACGATCTTGGCCGGTGCCCAGTCTTCATAAGGAATCTCGAGCGCGTCGCAATGAGCGATATAATTCGCCATGTGATCATTTGCCTCGGTCTTCATGACAAGGCAGCCGACGTCCCGGAATGTGGCGAGGCCACGTTCATCGACAACGCCAAGATAGTCGGCCCAGTCACGCCATTAGAAAAAGCCTTCGTAGGCAAAGGCTGTCCCGTCGAGCGTCGAATAATGAACGCGGATAATGGCGCAGGAGCCCGACGTCGAGCCGTGGCCGGCCTCAGCGTTCCGGTCGACAGAGAGTATCCGGTAACCGAGCTTCGCCAACTCGAATGCGGTGGCGGCGCCGATCACGCCGGCTCCGATGACGATGGCATCCGCGGTATCTGCCATGATCAGTACTCCCGTCGAATTTCCCGTGATGCGTCCGATTTACGTTCCTGCCACTCAGGTCCGCAATACCGGCGGTGTCAGAGGTGCGCTGAGAGCCGCACCCGGTTCCAGATTGACACCGCGCGGACGGCCCGTATCGGGATCCATCCCGTGGCGGGCCTGCAACGGTTCGGGTATCGGCCATCCATCCGGCACGGCAAGCCAGAGTCGCAGAAGATGGCGGCGGCGCTCGGCTTCCGGCCAATCCTCATACTCTGTTCGGCTATGCAGCACGACCAAATTATTGACGAACTGGATGTCGCCCGGCTGGAAATCCATTTCCAACTTGAATCGTGGATCGTTCGCGATCGACTTCACCGCGTCGAAGGCCTCGTCGTGGAGAGAGGTCAGGCGCGGGACCGAAGCGAAACGCTGGGCGCTGCGAATGAATTCCGGCACGAAACTGGCCATAACATGCCCCTGCCTCGGAAAGAAGACAGGCATTTCGTACCAAGGGTCCTGACCGTCCACGACCTCGTTCCGCCGATCGAAACAAACGGTTTCAGTCAGGACCGCTGCCAACTCCGGATGCTCAGCAACCAACGCATTCCAGACCGCGACCGCACTGGCCAAAGCCGACGCTCCACCAGAACGCGCGCCATGAAGACAGAGCAGGCTGACGATCTCCGCGCTGATATCCGTATGAAAGGCGAGTGCATCGGATGACTGATGCCCCCGCTGATTGTGATGGTCGGCTTCACCACCCACATCCGTGACATGTCCCAATAAATTACCGACGCGATTTTGACTGATTGGCACGCCGATCCGCGACCCGATCGCCCAATAGGCACGCGCAGTCATTTCCAGCGGCCATTCACGCACAGGAAGGCCGCGCAGCAGAACAAAACCACGTCCATCGACAATGTCGCGGCGAACTTCGGAAAGCATCGAATCCAACGAAGGCAAATGGAAGTCTGCGCCCGTAAGATCGAGAATGTCAGCGTCCAAGACCGCTTCCGCCGCCGCGGCCAGTTCTGTGATCTCGGTCTCGGTGAACACGTGAACCCAGTCACCGTCAGTAGCAATATCGGCGCCCTGCCAGGCGCACGCGATGTCATATGTTCGAAGTTCGGACATGTTCGGAACCACCGTCAATCGCTATGTTACCGCTTCACGGAGCGCAGTACGCGGCACGCAACGACACTGTAAGCGTTTCGCACGAACCGAGGCAATTAGCCTTCCACAATATGCCGCACGGTTCAAAGGCATTGATCAACCTCAGATCGTTTCGCGTTTTAAATACCTGCTACAATGGCAGCGCCTTCCGAGGAGAATGAGAAATGCCCGAGGCCTCGGTTTGACCAAGACCAAAGCTTGAAGAAATACTTTGCCGCCGATTACCCAACTGCGATTCGCATGCTTCGACACGGCAGACTGGATGTGGTGATCATGCCGGATCGTCTCGGGGATTATTTGATCAAAGACGTGAAGACCGTCATCAGAAAATCCCCGTATACCGAAGCAGGGCTACCGTCTTTCATCGCCGTATCCAGAAAATCGAAACTTGCCGCAAGGCTGGAAGACCTCAGTGCAACCCTCCGGGATATGAGGTCGGATGGTTCCATAGCAAAGATCATCGCGCGGTACCGTTAAGAGTTACATTGGACTTCTCTGGCTCGCGATCGCGGGGACCCGCGCGGAAGATAAGCCCGAAACCGGGAACGCGGAATAAATTCTGGACAGGTGCCAGAATGCGGGATTGCAAATAGTCTCGCGACACAGACAATTTGTCTACTTTGTGATACAATCCAACCGCGTTCTTTCACAGGTAAATTGATCGACATGAAGGCCGAGCGGACGTCGCCGTACATCCAATCATCTAGCGGTACGTTATTACCGCATTCTTCGGGTGCATGGGGTCGTTCCTCGAATTTTCATTAGGCGCGACAGCGAAGCTCTATCGGGAATCGCATGTTCCCCAAGAATGCGGCGTTCGCGACCCATTAATCTAGATTCCTATTCGCGTCGCAAAAGCTCGGACGAACGGAAAGTATGGCGGATGGCTAAATTTCTTCTTTCAGCCAGGCAACGATCTCTTCCGCATCGCGCTCCGCGTCTTCCCACAACTCTTCGGAGATATCAGCGGAATGCGCACGGATCGGATGAGAGATGAGAAAATGATCGAGATCGGTTTGATACTTGCGCCACCAGTCCAGAACCCGTTCTCGCGAGAACCACCGCGGTTCGATCGGAACCGCCGAAAAATCGTCTCTGCTAGACAGTGAAAACCCAAAATACTCGTCCGTGTCACGCGCGACATGGAGGTCAGAAAAATCCGCGAATTGCGACGGGTTATACCCATAGTCGATCGTGCTATTCAGTCGCCCAGCGTCCTCAAGGCCATCCGGCCGAATGGCAATCGGCGACAGATGAAAAGCGCACACGGCATATCCTTGATGTGGGATCGTCCAGGTCATGAAACTCGGCCAGGGAGT
>CAXGSZ010000441.1:0-3028 GCA_964012455.1 uncultured Alphaproteobacteria bacterium | reverse complement strand
CGATCCTGAGACGGTGTCGCAATTGATCGATTTAATACGGAAGAAATCGTAAGAAGTAGGCGTCATATTTGAGAAAATGAAAAAGATAGCGATAGTTCTGTTTAATTTGGGGGGCCCCGACGCTCCTGATGCGGTTCAGCCGTTCTTGTTCAATCTTTTCAACGACAAGGCTATAATTCGCGCGCCGCAGCCAATTCGGTGGCTAATCGCGAAATTGATCTCAATGCGGCGGGCACCCATTGCACGGGAGATTTATTCGGAGCTCGGTGGTAAGTCACCGCTTCTGGAAAATACGGAGGCGCAAGCAAAAGCGCTTGAGGACATGTTAGGCTCGGCCTATCTCGATCGAGAATTCAAATGCTTTATTGCCATGCGATATTGGCATCCAATGGCACCGCAGACAGCATTGGCCGTTCGTGATTGGGGTGCTGATGACGTGGTGTTATTGCCGCTTTACCCGCAATTTTCGTCCACTACGACCGGATCATCGATCGAGGCGTGGCACAAAGCCGCAATGAAAGCTGGCTTGGTCAGCGATGTCCGCGGAGTTTGCTGTTATCCGGAGAATGACGGGTTTATCGACGCATTGACCGACCGCCTGCAATCGGAACTCGCCGGGGTTGAAACCGTGGGTGCGGTGCGTGTGCTGTTCTCTGCACATGGATTACCCCAACAGATCGTTAGTGGTGGTGATCCGTATCAATGGGCAGTGGAACGAACGGCGTCCGCTGTCGTAGCGCGGCTAGATATTCCAATGCTCGACTGGGTTGTGTCCTACCAAAGCCGAGTCGGGCCGCTTGAATGGATAAAGCCATACACGGAAGACGAAATTCGGCGTGCGGGCTCGGAAGGCAAAGGGCTGATCGTAGTGCCAATTGCCTTTGTATCGGAACATTCGGAAACGCTTGTCGAACTCGATATTGAATACCGAGAGCTTGCAAAAGAATGCGGGGTTCCAGCATATCGCCGCGTTGGTACCGTCGCGAAAGATACAGCATTCATTTCCGGTTTGTCATCACTTGTGAGAGACGCGTTGGCGAGAGCACCTGGACTTATGGGCCCTCGCGGAACGCGGGTGTGTCCCAGTTCCTGTGCGCGGTGCCCAATCTCAGCGTAGGAAGCCGAATGTACGAGTGGGTATTGGTGTTGCACATCGTATCAGTCATTTCCTGGATGGCGGGGTTGCTCTATTTGCCTCGCTTGTTCGTTTATCATGTCGACACGACGGCCGGATCGGAGACGTCCGAAACGTTTAAAGTCATGGAGCGGCGCTTGCTGCGAGCCATTATGACGCCTGCGATGATTGCCTCCTGGATATTTGGCTTGTGGCTTGCAGTCATTACGGGAGCGTTCGCGGAGGGATGGTTTCACACCAAGTTGATTCTGTTGGTACTTCTAACCGCATCGCATATGGCGATGGCGCATTGGCGGAAGGATTTCGAGCGCGACGTGAACATCAGAACAGCGAAGTTCTTCCGGTTCGTTAATGAAGCGCCGACCCTGCTGATGATTGGTATTGTTATCGTTGTCGTATTGAAGCCATTCTGAATATCACGAAAAATTCTCTTGTGACGGATTCGCAAGTGATTATATTTTACTTGACGCAAGAACGTATTTGTGGCCGTTGAAGCGTGAGTGGGCGGCAGTTCCCTGGCGACCGCTAAGTTTCCTTTCCTTTCCGAATGTTTCGCCGCGCCAAGCGGTGGTGTGTGAAAGCGTTGCGCTACACGCCATTCCGAACTTCTTCCGAGTGATAGCAAAATGACTGTAGAAGAAATTCATCTCCAAGATCTTAAGAAAAAAACCCCGGCGGAACTGCTTGCCTTCGCCGAGGAACTTGAGGTCGAGAACGCGAGTACCCTGCGTAAGCAGGATATGATGTTCTCAATCCTGAAACTGCTTGCCGATGATGAGGTGCCAATCGTCGGCAACGGGGTTCTTGAAGTTTTGCAAGACGGGTTCGGCTTCCTGCGGTCGCCTGAAGCGAATTATTTACCGGGCCCGGATGACATTTACGTAAGTCCGAGCCAGGTCCGTCGGTTCAGTTTGCGAACGGGGGATACAGTCGAAGGCGAAATTAGGGCGCCTAAGGAGGGTGAGCGTTATTTCGCGCTTCTTAAGGTTAACAAGATCAATTTCGACGAACCGGAGAGTGTGCGACATCGGATAAATTTCGATAATTTGACGCCACTTTACCCGGAGGAGCATATCAATCTTGAAGTCGAGGTAGATGCGGGCGAGGGAAAGAAACGCGACAATACATGCCGCGTCATTGAATTGGTAGCACCGCTCGGCAAAGGCCAGCGTGGCCTGATCGTCGCTCAGCCGCGTACCGGCAAAACGGTGATCATGCAGAACATTGCGCATTCAATTACGGCGAACCATCCGGAAGTCTATCTCATCGTGTTGCTGATCGACGAGCGGCCGGAAGAAGTCACCGATATGGCCCGCTCCGTCAACGGTGAGGTTGTTAGTTCGACCTTCGACGAGCCGGCTGTGCGCCACGTTCAGGTAGCGGAGATGGTGATAGAGAAAGCAAAGCGTCTTGTGGAACACAAGCATGATGTTGTCATCCTGCTCGATTCGATAACTCGGTTAGCGCGGGCGTACAATACCGTCGTGCCAAGCTCAGGGAAGGTGCTGACCGGCGGTGTCGACGCCAATGCGCTGCAGCGGCCGAAGCGGTTTTTCGGTGCGGCCCGTAATATCGAAGAGGGCGGGTCCTTGACGATTATTTCGACGGCGTTAATCGACACCGGCAGCCGCATGGACGAGGTGATCTTCGAGGAATTCAAGGGCACGGGTAATTCTGAGATAGTGCTCGATCGCAAACTTTCGGACAAGCGGACTTTCCCGGCCATCGATATTCAGAAATCCGGTACCCGTAAGGAAGAACTGTTGGTGCCGCAGGGAACGTTGGCGAAAATGTGGGTATTGCGTCGTATCTTGACCCCAATGGGAACGACGGACGCCATGGAGTTTCTGCTGGAGAAACTTAAGGACAGCAAAAACAACAACGATTTTTTCG
>CAXGSZ010000440.1:0-3052 GCA_964012455.1 uncultured Alphaproteobacteria bacterium | reverse complement strand
TAAGGCGGCGGGCCACCTGACCGAGCCGAGATCGATAGAATTCATTCAAATCAACAACGTCGCTCCACATCTGGATAGCGTACCCTGAGGAGTAAGATGATCCCAGAGGATATTATCGACACTCTGGGCCTTGAGTCTCACCCCTAAGGCGGGTGGTTTCGAGAAACTTTCCGGGCCGTATCCGGCCGCTCCGACCGCAGTGCATCGACTGCGATCTTTTACCTGCCGAAGGCGGAGGAACAGTCCCGTTGGCATCGGGCTGTGAACGCCGATGAGATTCGGAACTGGTTTGCCGGTAGTTCCCTCCTATTGTCGCTGTCGGGAAACGTGCGTGGCCGCCAGGAGATTTCATTGGGAGCCAACATAGTTGCAAGTGAACGTCCACAGGCGGTCGTGCCGAAGGGGATTTGGCAGTCGGTCCGTCCGCGTGACGGCTGAGCGCTTGTCGGCTGTGTCGTCGCACCGGCTGTGTCGTCGCACCGGCTGTTCGGTTCGAGGCGTTTGAGATGGCGCCCGACGGGTGGGAGCAAGAACATGGCTGAGTCGGTATCGACCTACGACTTTCTGGGGTGAGCTGTTTGCGAACTAAGGATTGATGCCTCGCGGCGGATTCCATCCAAGCCCTGAGGATGGCGTGACCGGTGACCCATAGACATTGATCATGGTCGGCAATGCGTGGCCCGCCCTTCTTGCCGTTTCAGCGCTGGGTGGCCAAGGCAGAGCCCGTTGCACCGTCGCCGCTTGGGATCCTGATGTATCCCGAGTACGGCCTTTGGCACGATTATCGGAGTACCCTGGCCTATTCCGCGACAATTGAATTGCCACTTCAGCACGAACGCCCTATCCCGTGCGATACGTGTGAGGACAAGCTCTGACTGTCGGGATGTCGGGTCGATGCGTTCGGAGTAGACGGATACGATGACCCAAGGTGTGGTGGCTACCTGGAAGCGCACCCGAAAGGTGACTGCATGGCATGTGATTGTCGCGCGCGGCGGCATCGCCTTGTAGGCACGGAATACGGATACGTCTTGAAGCAGGCCGAATTTCATATGCGGGCATTACTTCCGGCTAAGACACAGGAGAGCTAAATGCTGGTTAGGAGTCGGAGCGCCAGTTGGCCGAGACGTGGATGACACGCAATGTTTCGTCCCAAAGGTTATATTCGGGAAGGTCATCGGGATGCACCCAACGTGCGTCGGCGGCATCGGTGCCCGCTGTGGGTGCGCCGGAAATCCATTCCGCCCAGTAGTCAACCAGGGTGTATTGCATCCGCACACGGCCGCTATCATCGCGATTGATGGTATCGACGACGTCGATCAGACCCTTGATTTTGATCTCGATGCTGGTTTCCTCCAAGACTTCGCGCACGCCGGCTTCACGCGTCGTCTCGCCGAGTTCCTGTCGCCCACCGGGAAGACTCCAGGCGCCCGCGCGCGGCGGTTTCCCACGCTGGATGAGTAAGACCGCCTCGTCTTTCCAGACGACGACGCCTACCCCGACCATCGGGTATTCCGGGTACTCTCTGGTCATGGGACCTCCGTTCGTGATGCGCGTCCGTTCTATCATGGGTAGGCAAGACCGCAACTTTGCAGCACCGATGTGGCGCGTATAGAATTGCTCCAACCATTTAACAAGAATTCCCGGAGTTAGAGATGGAGTATCGGCAACTCGGTGCAAGCGGGCTCAGGGTGTCGCCTATCTGTCTCGGCGGCATGATGTTCGGCAGTGCAAGTGACGATCGGACGGCGGGCCGGATCGTCGATTCGGCGCGTAAGCACGGTGTCAATTTTATTGATACAGCAGACGGCTACAGTGGCGGAAATTCCGAGAAGGTGCTGGGTCGCCTCTTGAGAAAGGATCGCAACAATTGGGTGATTGCGACAAAGATCGGCAATCGCCCCGGGCCCGCCCGCTTCGATACCCGCCTCGGCAAGCGACATATGACGCTCGGGATCGACGAGAGTCTTGCGAGACTGCAGATGGACTGGATAGATATTTGGTACCTGCACAAGGAAGATCACATTACGCCGCTGGCGGAGACAGTGGAAACGATGGGCGAGATCATCGCTTCCGGTAAGGTCTTGTACTGGGGTATCTCGAATTACCGATCATGGCGAATGGCGGAAATTGTACGCCTTTGCGAGCAAATGGGTGTGCCGAAACCGGTGGTTTGCCAGCCGTACTACAATGCGATGAACCGTATGCCGGAAGTTGAGGTGTTACCGGCCTGCGCCCATTACGGCATAGGCGTCGTGCCCTATTCTCCGCTTGCCCGCGGTGTTCTGACTGGCAAATACGATCCGAAGGCAAAGCCGGGTAAAGGGACCCGGGCGGGGCGTGGCGATCAGCGAATTCTCGAGACCGAGTTCCGCAAAGAATCGCTGGTCTTGGCGCAAAGGATCAAAGCGCATGCGGAGAAGCGCGGCATGACGGCCAGCGCCTTTGCTACGCTATGGGTGTTGAACAATAGTATCGTGACAAGCGTTCTCGCGGGTCCACGTACGATGGCGCATTGGAGCGGATATCTCGACGCACTCAATCACACATTCTCCGCAGAGGATGAAGAACTGATCGACAAGTTGGTCGCACCTGGTCATCCGTCAACGCCGGGTTATAACGATCCTCAATACGGAATTGAGGGCCGTCCGACCCGCACGAGCTAAAAAATCTCTCCGACTCGGGCTTAAGTGCGACATTCTTTTTGACATTGGCGCGGCCCACGGTAATGTCCGGCCAGCGCCCCTCAGCGAAGCCGCACGAATGCCAAAACGCACCGACATAAAGTCGATCGTGATTATCGGGGCCGGGCCTATTGTAATTGGCCAGGCCTGTGAGTTCGACTATTCCGGAACCCAAGCCTGCAAGGCGCTGAAGGAAGAGGGGTATCGCGTCATTCTCGTGAACTCCAATCCGGCGACGATCATGACCGATCCCGGGTTGGCGGACGCAACCTATGTTGAGCCAATCACACCGGGAATCGTCGCCAAGATTCTTGAACGCGAACGACCGGATGCATTGCTTCCGACCATGGGTGGGCAGACGGGCCTGAACA
>CAXGSZ010000439.1:0-3089 GCA_964012455.1 uncultured Alphaproteobacteria bacterium | reverse complement strand
GATCGACTTTACCAATGTAATAGCCGGCCCTTACGCAACGATGATTCTTGCCGATCAGGGCGCGGATGTGATCAAGGTTGAGGCGCCGCATCGGCCAGATCACACACGCCATGCCGGTCCCGGAAATACGGGTATGACCGCGAGTTTCGTCAACAACAATCGAAACAAACGATCAATCTCGATTGACTTGAAGTCGGATGAAGGCTGTGAGGCGTTAAAACGTCTCGTCGCGACGGCTGATGTGTTTATTCAGAACTTCCGGCCCGGCGTTGTGGAACGCCTCGGCATTGGAGAGAATGATCTGCGCGCTGTAAAACCTGACCTTGTTTATGTCTCGATGAGCGGCTGGGGAGAAAACGGGCCGCTCTCGCACAAGCCTGTATACGATCCGATTATCCAAGCGCTCTCAGGGCTTGCCACGGTGCAGGCTGGATCGGACGAAAAACGACCCCGGCTCATTCGGACGATTTTGCCCGATAAACTGACAGGTGTGACCGCTGCACAAGCTGTCGTTGCGGCGCTTGCCGGTCGTGCCAAGAGCGGTGAAGGGCAGCATGTCAAAGTATCGATGCTCGACTCGATCATTGCCTTCCTTTGGTCTTCCGACATGGGGGGGCAGACCTTCATTGGGAAGGAGATGAGCGACCAACGCGCCGCCACCTTCATAGATCTGATCTATGAGACCAAGACCGACTACATCACGATCTCCACGATGACGAATGTTCAATGGGAGGCCTTCTGCCGGACCGCCGAACGTGAACATCTTCTGGATGACGAACGCTTCAAGACGCCTGGGCTCCGCGATCAGCACGCGAACGAACGTCTGCAACTTATCCAGGAAGCGTTGCTCGAACGTCCCGCTAAGGAATGGCTGGTCATTCTGGATGAGGCCGGTGTTCCGTGTGCGCCTGTGTTGACGCGGCGCGAGATGATCGAACATCCCCAGGTCGTTGCGAGCGGTATCGTTATCGAACATGACCACCCGCACGCGGGCCAGCTCCGGCAGGCACGTCCGGCAGCACGATTTGAGGGGACGCCGACCGAAATTCGCAATGGTGCGCCGCTGCTCGGCGAGCATACTTACGACATCCTGCGTGAAGTGGGTTATGAAGACGGCGATATCGGAGCAATGGTCGCGGCCGGTGTACTCCACGCGACCGATGAAAAAGCGTGACGTACACCCTCTATAATCGACCCGGGTCTGGCGGCTTTGCTGTCGAAGCCGCATTGACCCTTGCGGAAGCGCCGTTCGAGCTTGTTGAATTGGCTTCCAAGCCAGGGACACCATTGCTGGAGGAATTCAAGGAGACGAACCCGTGGGGTCAGTTGCCGACGCTTTTTCTTCCCGATGGTTCGAGTATGACCGAATCGTCGGCGATGCTGATACACGTTGCCGCCGCACATCCGGAAAAGAGCTTGGCGCCCCCGCCCGGCACGCCGGCGCATGCCAGGTTCCTGAGGTGGACAATTTTTGCCGGGGTTAACCTTTATGAATCTGTTGCACGTCGCGAATATCCCTTCCGCTATACGGATGATGAAGTTGGCTACGAAGCCGTCAGGAGTGCGTCGATTCGGCGAATGGGCGAGGCACTCGCCGTCGTCGAGGCTCATATCGACGAACCGTTCCTGCTCGGCGAAGAAATGTGTCTCGCCGATATCTATCTCGCCATGTTCTCCATCTGGCACCGTGGGGAATTGAATGCGCCGCGTCTTGCCGACATTGCGGAGGTGATGCGCGCGCATGCTGTGGTCGGGCCGATCTGGCGTCGACATTTCGGGGAGCGCTAGCGGGCGCGTGTGATTAGTATCGACCGTTCCCTATTCCACCCGGGCTACAAACTTGCACCCTGCTGGAGGGAAGCCGCGCGACCCGGAACGGTTCATTCCGTTGGTTTGCCGGGTGATACCGAAGTCGATGTAATCGGCAGCGGATACTCCGGCCTTTCTGTGGCGCTTGAGCCGGCACGGGAAGGCAGGGACATCGTTATAGTGGATGCGCTGGCCTACGGCGAGGAGGCCAGCAGCCGCAATGCAGGCGGCGCCAGCGCCGGTGTCAATATCGGCAAGGTTATTTCCGGTGGGCTCGGTCAGTCTGGGTGGGGCGGCAGTAGTCGATGAGTTTGGTCCAGGAGGAGACGGCGCTCCGTCCCATCACACGTTGGCGCAAGAGATAGATTGACGTTGCCTGCGTCAGTTTGACCTCCGCTATCGCTGTGTCATCCAACCTGCCGATGCGGCGAAATTGTTCCATATCGGCGCTGACGAAATCGACGAAGTCAAAGGATCTAGCGATCAGTTTTTCCGCAAGCGGTTTCATGTCCCGGCGTAGAATGCGAGCTTCTGCAGAAGCTTGAGAAACTCATAGTCCAGCATGCCGCCGCCTAGCGTCGCGAGAAACCGCTGCCGTAATCGGCTGTGGTTGCCGGCATGACTTGAGGTCGGTGAATTGGCGGCGAAAAGGTCCTCGGCCATACACCGGGAAATGAATATATTGGATGGGTTTTCCGGCGCTATGGTCAATCCATGTGGGAATACATGGTCTTGCCGACGACCGGCAGCTCCGCGCGCAGGATCGCGCCCGACATGGACTCGGTAATGAACACGCTGCGATTGTCATTGCCGCCGAATGCGATATTGGTCGTATTCAGCCCGCGGCAGGAGCGGATGCGGTGCTTCGGCTCACCCATATGGTCGAGATGCCAGACCGTGCCGTTACCCGCATGGCATACCAGAAGACCACCCTCGGCGTCGAGCGCCATGCCGTCCGGCCCCGCGTGTCCGCCCGAAAGGTTGAGGAATACGCCAACCTTCGCCGTACCGCCGTCGTCGAGCAACGGGACACGCCAAACCTGATTGGCGCGGGTTACCGCAAGATAGAGGATGTCTTCGCCGAGGTTCGGCACGAGACCGTTTGGACTGGGAATGGTGTCCAAGAGACAGTCAAGCCGCCGGCCGTCCGGAGAGAGTCGGAAGACACGGCCGGTTGGGTCATGGAGCCCCGTCAGTCCCTGGTCTGTGAAGTACATGTTGCCATTGGTGTCGAAGACGAGGTCGTTCACGCCTTTGAAACTCTCGACCCGCCAACGCTC
>CAXGSZ010000438.1:0-3093 GCA_964012455.1 uncultured Alphaproteobacteria bacterium | reverse complement strand
TCGGTCCTAGGCCAAGTGAGCGTATGCTGCTTCCGCATCAGGTACTGAAGGGCCCACCGGCACAGATGGTCGCTCGATCATGACGACCGGCAAACGCAATTCACGGGCTGCCGCGATCTTGGCATAGGTATCCGGTCCACCACTGTTTTTAGCGACCACGCCCTCGATGCCGTGTTCCCTGAACAGACGCATCTCCGCGTCAACGTCGAAAGGCCCGCGCGCCGACAGAATCTCGCAGGACGACAGGCAAAATGGTATTTCTGGCAGATCAATCGTCCGAATCAGAAACCAGGTATCCCGGCAAACTTGGAACGCATCGACTTCTTGGCGACCGATCGTTAGAAAAATTCGACTTCCGACTTCACTGAGACGACCGGCTGCTTCGGAGACATCGGAAACATCGATCCAGCAATCGCCCAATACGGGGAACCACGGCGGTCGACGAATGGCCAACCGTTCGACATTGGCGCTGTTGCTAGCTCGGGCCGCGTTCTGACTGATCGTTGCCGCAAACGGGTGCGTCGCGTCGACCAACAAATCGATATGATTGGCTGTGAGGTAGTCGGCCAATCCCCCTGCACCGCCGAAACCGCCCCGTCGGACGTGACCGGCGATTTCCGCCGGGTGGTTGGTCGCCCCGGCGAGAGAGGTCACGATGGAGAACCGAGCATCCTCCGACAACAGTGTTGCCAGTTCGCGCGCTTCCCTCGTACCACCCAGGATCAGGACCTTGCGTCTCTCAACCATCGGATCTCCCGACCAATTCGCCCGCACGATCGAAAATCAAAACCTCGATCGCCGTTTCGTCGGTGATCTGCTCACGTGCCGTCTTCCGGGCGGCTACCGCGACGAGATCCCCTATGGGATAGTCCACCTCCCTCGCCAGCTGCAGAGCGCGACCTGCTGTCTTTGCGCAACGCACGGATTCAATAAACGCCGCATCACCACCCGCATCTGAAATTCGCTCAGCCAGCCAGTCGAGGTCGACGCTTCCCCGTTTCGAATGCAGATCGAGCAGTCCCGCGCCAAGCTTACAGAGTTTCGCGAAGCCTCCAGCGATTGTGAGCCGACGCACTGGGTGACGTCGGATGTATTTCAGCGTGCCACCGACAAAATCCCCCATATCGATCAGCGCTTCTTCCGGCAGATGATAAAGGGATTGTACGGCGCGCTCTGAAGTCGAGCCGGTCGATGCCGCGACATGACAAAGGCCTGCGGCGCGGGCGACGTCGACCGAACGATGAATGGAATGGATCCAGGCTGAACACGAAAAGGGGATCACCACGCCTGTCGTGCCCAAAACCGAGAGACCGCCGACGATCCCAAGACGCCCATTAAGTGTCCGTTCGGCCAGACGATCGCCTCCGGGAATTGCGATTTCGACCTCCACATCTCCCGGTGCATGATACTGCGCCGCAACCTCAGCGATCTCGGCGGCGATCATACGGCGTGGCTCTGGATTGATGGCCGGTTCTCCAACGGCGAGGCTCAAGCCCTCCCGTGTCACCGTGCCAACGCCCTCCCCTGCGCGAAACCGTACACCCTCACCCTCAGCCAACGCCCACACGCGAACTACGACCAGCGCACCATGGGTCACATCAGGATCGTCTCCCGCGTCCTTGACGATGGCGGCTTCGGCGGATTCTTCCGTCACTGCATGTCGTGCAAGCGAGAAGGCCGGCCGTTGCCCGCCCGGAAGCGTAATTGTAACCGGGTCGGGAAATTCGTTCTCAAGCAGCGCGGTATAGGCCGCGCGGGCTGCCGCCGCGGCGCATGCCCCCGTCGTCCAACCCCGACGTAATTCCTGTGCTGGCTTCTCAGTCATGGCACGACTTTATCCAACCCGTCGCGGCTTTGCCTAGCACAGTCTTTTCGCTCGGTGTAAATTTCACCCCCATGTTGAAACGATTCCCCAATATGCCGGTCTTTGAACCGGGCTGGGTATGGCTCGTAGGTGCGGGCCCTGGCGACCCGGGTCTATTGACGCTCCTGGCAGCTCATGCGCTTTCCTCCGCCGATGTCGTGATCTACGACGCGCTTGTCGGCGAAGGTGTGCTGAAACTCGCAGGCGAAGACGTGGAGCTTATCTATTCGGGCAAGCGCGGCGGCAAACCATCACCCAAACAGCGTGACATTTCGTTACGCCTCATCGAACTGGCAAGGGCTGGCAAACGGGTATTGCGCCTGAAGGGCGGAGATCCCTTTGTGTTCGGACGGGGCGGCGAGGAAGCCCTCGCTCTGGTAAACGCGGGTATAGATTTCCGGGTCGTACCTGGTATCTCGGCTGGAATCGGCGGACTCGCATATGCGGGCATACCACTCACTCACCGCGATACAAACTCAGCCGTCACTTTCGTCACCGGCCACAATGCATCGGGCTTGGTGCCAAACAGTGTCGATTGGACCGCCGTCGCAAAAGGGTCGGATGCCATCGTTATCTATATGCCGATGAAACACATCAGCAGAATTACATCGATGCTAATGGCCGCCGGTCGCGACGCGCAGGAGCCGGCGGCGCTGGTCTCGAAGGCGACAACACCAAACCAACGAACGCTTGTCTCCACACTCGGTGGCATTTCAGAAGAGGCCGGAATCGAAGACATCGAACCACCCGCGATGTTCATCCTAGGCCGGGTGGTCGAACTCCGCGAGGGCCTGAACTGGCTCGGCGCCCTTTCCGGTCTCGACCTGCAGCCCGATCCGCTCGGCAACAAGCGGCTCGAAGACAGCGCGTGACGCATTCTAGATCAAGCAAGGGATTCATCGTCGCGGCGCCCCAATCCGGCAGCGGCAAAACCCTCATTAGCCTGGGCCTGTTACGCGCTTTCAGGAACCGCGGACTATCCGTCGGTTGTTTTAAGGTAGGCCCCGACTATGTAGATCCCGGCTTTCACGAAGCGGCAACGGGCCTGCCTTGCCGAAACATCGATATCTGGGCGATGCGCCCAGGAACAATCGCCAATATCCTATCGAAGACGGCGAACGGTACCGACCTTATCATTGGAGAGGGTGTCATGGGCCTTTTCGACGGTTCCGCCGGAGGGGGCGGTTCTACGGCGGACGGCGCGACTGAGGTTGGACTCCCGACCATCC
>CAXGSZ010000437.1:0-3102 GCA_964012455.1 uncultured Alphaproteobacteria bacterium | reverse complement strand
TTCAGTACGACGATGAGCGTCGGCCGGCGCACCGCGATGGAAGGCAGATCGCCGATACGGTTCATCCGCCCTTAGGCCCATGTCCGGGCGCGGTGAACGTTTGGGTGCGTATTGCCTGTCCTGGGCGCAAGCCCTGTACGCCTTCAATAACGACCAAATCATCAACGGCAAGCGGACCATCCACCAATATCCGGCCTTGGTCGCGGCGCACGATTTTTACGAACACTTTCTCGGCCTCACCGCCAGTGGCCCGCCAAATATAGGCTCCATCTCTGCTCCAGAGCACCGCGACTTCCGCAATAGAAGCGTAGGAGCGGCCCGTGAACGCCAACTCTACTTTAAAAGCGGTGCCGGGCCGTATTGCGTCATCGGTATTCGGGATCGCCGCCTTTACCCGTAGTGTCCGGTTCACCGTATCGATCCTGCTGCCGAGAATTGCCACATTTCCACTCAGTTCAGTGTCTCGGCCTGTCCAAGGACGCACGATTATCTCATCGCCAAGTGCAATACGGCTTGCGTACTCCTCAGGAAGCCTAAAGTCGACCAGAATGGAAGAACGGTCATCGAGAGTTGCGATCTTCGTATGCTCGGAAACGCGGTCTCCGTTCTCAATATCCGTCAGGCCGATAACTCCGTCAAAGGGTGCATAGATGGTCCGGTCGCGTAACGCGGCGCGTGCTTGCGCCAAGCGAAGTCGTGCGCTTGCTTGATCAGTCTGAGCCGTCTGTAACCGCGCGACCGATGCTGCTCCACTTGGCGCCAGGCGCTCCAGCCTTTTCATTTGCCGGGTCGCTTCCTTAAACGCGACTTCCGCAAGTTCGACTGCGAGGCGTTGATGCTCCGAATCGAGGCGCATAAGCGGTGCTCCTTTTGCAACGCGCTGTCCCGCCTTGAACGTAATTTCGACAACTTCTCCCGAGACTGAAGGGTGGATTGCGACTGATCTCAGCGCTTCTCCGGTACCCACGGCACGGACGGTCGCCTCTTCGACAGCAAATTTGAGCTGTTCGACCAGTACAAGGGTGGCTCCTGAGCCCTTGCGGGACTTGGCATTGGAGGATGCATCGCCATCGCGTGCGGAAAGCCACCAACCTCCTGACACCGCTACGGCGAGAACCGCGACGATAAAGATTTGGGCGATTAACCGCATAGGGACTATTTAACAGGCCTTTTGTATTGCTGTTCGAGGCTAAAGTTCGCCCCGAGATTGGTTCTCGATCATAGTGCGGATGGCGGTGGACATGCCAGCCGGAGAAAACTCCGGAAGTGAGAAATATTTGGTAAATAATTTATATTTCATTTTACTTCATGAATACATCGATTGACGTGTATATTGTTTTATTTTAATTTATCATTGTCAGTAATAGTTTGCTTGATATTAAAAGAAGGTGTGGCGCGTCGCCGGATGTAAGGTGAACACTCCACAAAACGACAAAGGCGAACGCGATGTTTACCGCCAATAAAAGCGCTACAAATTCATCTTTTCTTCCCGCCGGGATGAGTGAATCGCTTCGGCATCGTGCAGTTGAATCTGCTGGGGTTGGCTTCATCGTTGTTGCGCTTGCGCTGCTTGCGGCTATCGCCAGTTATACGTCGAGTGATCCGTCACTGAATACGGCAACTCCGGAATCGGAAATAAGTAACTCATTGGGTGCGGCTGGTGCGACGGCGAGTGATCTCCTGTTGCAATCCCTCGGTCTGGCATCGTTGTTCATCGTATGTCTTCTTGCGGGTTGGGGATGGCGTTTGGTCAGTCGCCGCCGAGTCGAGGGCCATTGGTTGAGGTTGGCATTGTTGCCGTTTGGTTTGTTAACGGGAGCGCTGTCTTTGTCGGTCGCAGGTGTCCCGGCAGATTGGCCTTTACGTGGCGGCCTTGGTGGGGTCGTCGGCGATATGCTCCATGTCTGGACCGTAGATTTAATGATCGAGCCCGTTCCGCGTTGGGGTTATGGGTTTGGGATTGCTGCCGTTAGCCTGGCGCTGTTGCTCTATACGCTTGGATACTCTTTGGGCGAATGGAGATATGGGCTTAAAACGCTTTGGCGGGGAGGCCGATTTTTGCTTCGGACGGCGGCTCGCATTCGAAACCGGGCCGTGGAAGATAATTCTGATGCGGATGTTCCTTTCGCGGAGAAAGCGTCATGGTCCGGATACCTGGTGCGGCTGCGGCAATTGCCGGCAATGCGTGGCCAGCCGCGCGAGCGGATCGAACCAACCTTTGGAGAAGGCGGTGATGCGCCACCTATCGAGGCGCCCGTATCCCGCCGACAGGTCAAACCTGATCTGGTCGCGCCGAAAGGCGACGGCGCCAAACCCAGCCGCCGCGCCAAGCAACCGAAGCTCGACCTGCGAAGCCCCGATGATGGTTTCCAACTGCCGCCGTTGGAATTGATCGATGACGCCCCACCAGGTGAACGTCACAGCGAGAAAATAAACGAAGAAGGACTGCAGCAGAACGCCAGGTTCCTTGAAGGCGTGCTCGATGATTTCGGTGTTCGTGGCGAAATAGTGAAAGTCCGGCCAGGACCTGTCGTGACGCTCTACGAATTGGAGCCCGCTCCTGGCACTAAGACGAGCCGGGTGATCGGGTTGTCCGACGATATAGCAAGGTCGATGAGTGCCGTTTCCGTGCGTTCCGCCGTCATTCGTGGGCGAAACGTGATCGGAATCGAGTTGCCGAATGCCAAGCGTGAAACGGTTTACCTCAGGGAATTGCTGTCGTCTGAAGCCTATGAGAAAGCGGGCGGGAAGCTACCGATGGTGCTTGGCAAGGATATTGGCGGGAACCCTGTTATCGCCGATTTGGCGCGCATGCCGCACTTACTGATTGCCGGTACGACAGGGTCCGGTAAGTCGGTCGGGCTGAATGCCATGATTCTTTCCCTTCTCTACCGGCTGACGCCGGACGAGGGCAAGTTGATCATGATCGATCCGAAGATGCTGGAGCTATCGGTCTACGACGATATTCCCCATCTTCTGACACCTGTCGTCACTGAGCCGAAGAAAGCAGTGGTTGCGCTGAAGTGGACCGTTAGGGAAATGGAGCGGCGCTATTCGAACATGGCCAAGCTCGGCGTTCGAAACATTGAGGGATATAACAAA
>CAXGSZ010000436.1:0-3106 GCA_964012455.1 uncultured Alphaproteobacteria bacterium | reverse complement strand
TACTTGTCCGTTCGAATTCTCGAAATTCCCGGCATACGTCACTCGACAGGGTGACAAAAAGGTCGGGAAGAGCCTCCTTCAATGCTTCGCCAAGCACCTTTTCATGGGTGTCGTTGGCATAAGCATGAAGCAACGAGATGGCGACAGCCTCGACACCGGAGGCACCGACCTCGTCGATCAAGCGAGACACTTCCACATCCGAGAGCGAAAGCACCGCGACACCGTCCGGCCCCATCCGTTCGTTCGCCTCTATACGTCTTTCACGCGGCACGAGCGCGGGCGAAATCGTCGGCGAGAGGTCGTAAAGTTGAGGTCTGGCGTGGCGACGCAGCGCCAACACGTCGCGAAACCCCCGGCTCGTGATCAAGGCAGTCTTCGCGGCGTTTTTCGTGATCAATGCATTGGTGCCAACAGTCGTCCCGTGGAACACAGCCGCGGCCGGATTTCCGGTTCGCTGGAGATAGCGATCGACACCGAATATTGCCCCCTCCGACGGGTCGGATGGCGTGGATGGGACCTTGAAGGCCGAGACGACCTCCCCAGAGGCTCGATCAATGGCAAGGACATCGGTGAACGTGCCGCCGACGTCGATCCCGAGAACAATTTGCGGATCTTTTCCCATATGCGCGATTTCCGCCTTTTACCTCGCAACCATTCGCGATACCTAAGATAAGTTTGCTCGACTTGGCGCAGGAACAATTACCATGCCTGACCCCCTCCCCCAATCCGCTGAAATCATAGTCATCGGCGGTGGGATCGTCGGTTGTTCGACCTCCTACCACCTCGCCAAGCGCGGGAAAAAGGACGTGATCCTGCTGGAACGCTCGAAGCTCACCAGCGGCACTACGTGGCATTCCGCTGCACAAGTCCGACAGCTCCGCTCAAGCTCGAGCTTGACCACACTGATGAAGTACAGCGCACAGCTCTATCAATCGCTGGAAGCGGAGACCGGCCAGTCGACTGGCTGGATCGGCTGCGGCAGTCTCAGTATCGCAGCCAATCCAGACCGCATGCACCACATTCGCCGACAGGCATCGCTGGCGCGCGCCTTTGGCATCGATGTCGAAGAGATCGACGCGGCGGAAATCAAACGGCTTTGGCCGATCGCCAACACGGACGATCTGATTGGCGGCATTTTGTCGCCGAGCGACGGCCGCGTCAGTTCCTCCGATGTGTGCGCCGCGTTGATCAAGGGCGCGCGCGCCGGCGGCGTTCGCGTCTTCGAGGACACACCGGTGAAAGGGTTTACCTTCGCCAACGGCCGAATTAGCGGCGTCAAGACCGAGAATGGCGTCATCCGATGCGACGCGGTCGCGCTGTGCGGTGGGCTCTGGTCGCGCGCGATTGCACGAGTGGCTGGCGTTTCCGCCCCACTTTACGCCTGCGAGCACTACGCCCTGATCACCAAGCCTTTCGACGGCATCTACACAGGCATGCCGGTGCTCGGCGCCCATGATGGTTACATGTATATACGCGACGAGGCGCAAGGCCTCCTTGTCGGCAGTTTCGAGCCGAACGCCAAACCGGTCGACCTCGACCAACTGCCGAACGACTTCTCTTTTGATCTGCTCAGCGAGAATTGGGACCACTTCGAACCGGTCATGAGAGAGGCTCTCCAACGGATTCCGGCCCTACAGACTGCCGAAGTTCGCACGCTCTTGAACGGCCCGGAGAGCTTCACCCTCGACGGTGCCTTCCTGATGGGAGAAGCGCCGGAGGTTCCGGGATTTTTCATGTGCTGCGGCATGAACTCGATGGGTGTCGCCAGTAGCGGAGGTGCCGGCAAGGCACTTGCCGATTGGGTTGTTGACGGCGATTCGGGCGTCGACCTGTCGTCGGTCGATGTACGACGCTTCGCGCGCATGCGCGATACCTTGACCGCGGTACGGGACCGCGCGGCGGAGAACCTTTCTCTGCACTACGCCATCGGGTATCCCGGACATGAGTTCGCCACAGCGCGCGGACTGCGCCTTTCCCCGCTGCACGAGCGTCTTGTCTCGCTCGGCGCCGAATGCGGTGACCGCGGTGGCTGGGAGCGTCCGAGCTGGTTCCAGCCGAAGGGAGGCGGTGTGTCGACCGACCTTCGTTTCGGCAAGCCGCACTGGTTCGATTGCGTGGCCCGCGAACACCAGGCAACACGGGAAGCCGTCGCCGTCTTCGATCAGACCAACTTTGGAAAGTTACTGGTCCAGGGTCGGGACGCCACATCCTTCCTCGACCGGGTTTGCGCAGGCCGGCTTGATGTGCCGCCAGGGCGCATTACCTACACGCCGATCCTGAACCATCGCGGTGGCTATGAGAGCGACGTTGTCGCCATGCGATTGCGCGAAGATGCATATTTAATCGTGACGGGGTCGGGGCAGCAGGTCCGGGATATGGACCTGCTGCGCCGACGCATCGGTCCGGACGAGTTCGTCACGCTGGCGGATATGACGAGCGCCTTTGCGGTGATCGGAGTGATGGGCCCGAACGCGCGTGATCTCCTGATGCGCCTCTCGCCGAATGACCTCTCCAACGAGGCATTTCCGTATATGACACATCGGGAAGTCGAGATCGGCCATACCGTAGCGCGTGCCGCACGGATTTCGTATGCCGGTGAACTCGGGTGGGAGCTTTATGTCCCGAGCGAATCGGCCCTGCCGCTCTACGACCGCATTTACGAGGCGGGCGCGGATCTTGGCGTGGAGAACGCTGGCAGCTTTGCGATGGCGGGTCTGCGTATCGAGAAGGGCTACTGCGCCTGGGGTCATGACATTGGGCCCGACGACACGCCCTTGCAGGCCGGCATGGGTTTCGCGACGAAGCTCTCGGGCAACAGCCCTTTCACCGGTCGGGCCGCATTGGAGCAACAAGGCGAGGCAGGCCTCGACCGGCGCCGAATTCTGCTGAGTGTCGACGATCCGGAAGTCATCCTCATGGGGCTCGAGCCGATCCTGATCGGAGGCGACATCCGCGGGTACACCACTTCGGCCGCATACGGTTACAGCGCCGGACGCTCGGTCGCCATTGGCTATATCTCGCTCGACGGCGACAACGCGAGCAACATCGTGACGCGCGGCGGGTTCGAGGTCGAGGTGGCTCTGACCCGGCACAAGGCGACGGCGTC
>CAXGSZ010000435.1:0-3114 GCA_964012455.1 uncultured Alphaproteobacteria bacterium | reverse complement strand
GCAAACTATCTGGCTCGGGCCTACGGCGAGGGAGAAGCAGCGTTGCTGCCATCCGACCCTGGTGAGCGGGCGCGCTGCGACGAGTGGTGCTACTTTACCGCAATGGAGCTCGATGCAACGAGCCTGTATGTCATCCGCCGCCACGGTGACCTATCGGAAACCTATGGTGAGGCGCCTGTCGCGGTGGAATGTGCCAGCGAGTACTTTGCCCGGCAGGTTGCGGTCCCCGAAGCCGAGCTTGCGGATGGACGTCCCTTCCTTCTCGGCGACCGGCTCACGGTTGCTGATATCGTACTGACCCCTTGCCTGAACTGGGCCATTCGATATGACCAGCCGGTGCCCGACCGTCTGCTTACCTATCGTGACAGAATGGCGGCGCGCCCCGCATACCAAACCGCATTTGCAATTTGCTACCCCTGAGCGCGGCTTCCTACTCGGGCAGCGGGAACTGATCTAGGTAGGGTTGGTAACTTTCCTCCACATCCATCTCGGTGGAAGCTAAAAAGCGAACGACCGCGTTATAGAACGCCATCGTCACCAACAAATCGATCAGATGTTCGTTGGAAAAATGCGCCTCCAGAACCGCGAACGTCTCGCTCGACACCTTGCCATCGTGGGTGATTTCTCGAGCCGCCCGCAACACCGTCTTTTCAATTGCTGCAAGATCCGTCTCCTCTCCGTCGGTTTCCGCAATCAACCTGCGGATGTCATCCTCGGAGACACCGAAGTCAAAGCCAATTTTGACGTGGTGACTCCATTCATACGGGCTGCGTGCCAACCACCCTATCTGCAAGATCGCCATTTCGCGCAGCCTGGCATCCATGGTCGAGCCATGCCGGATATAGTTGCCCAACGCATGATGGGCGCGCGTGGCACCAGGGCTGTGGGCCAGAATTTTCTGTAGGTTGATGCCTCGGGCGAGGAGTTCCTGGTCCTCAGGCTTCAAATCGCCGACTTCGAGATAAGGAAGACGCGCCATGGTCATTTCGCTCCGTTTCCGTGTTCCACAATACCGTGAAAACGAAACTAGCGCGGCGTCGCTGAATTATTACGCTTTTTCCATAAAACCGATAAACCGCTCGAACAGGTAATGACTGTCCTGCGGTCCCGGAGATGCCTCCGGGTGGTGCTGTACGCTGAAGACCGGTTTGCCGCGCACTGCGATCCCTTCGAGCGTCCCGTCGAACAAGGAAACATGCGTCACGTCGACATCATCCGGCAGCGATTGCGGCACGACAACGAAACCATGGTTCTGACTGGTTATTTCGACTTTGCCGGTCTCCAGCTCTTTTACCGGATGATTGGCGCCGCGATGGCCGTGATGCATCTTCTCTGTCTCCGCACCAAGCGCCAAGGCCAACATCTGGTGACCAAGGCAGATACCAAATGTTGGCACCCCTGTCTCCAGCACGGTCTTGATCATCGGCACCGCGTATTCACCGGTCGCTACCGGATCACCCGGCCCATTCGAAAGGAAAACGCCATCCGGATGATGCCCCAGTACTTCTCCCGCTGTCGCAGTCGCCGGCACGACCGTCACCTTGCAACCCAGACTTGCGAGCTCGCGCAGGATGTTGCGCTTGGCGCCGAAATCGACGGCCACGACATGAAACCGGGGATCGGTCTGTTCGCCGTAGCCTTGGCCTAGCGTCCAATTGGTTTCGTCCCAGCCGTAGGTTTGCCGACATGTGACTTCTCTCGCAAGATCCATCCCTTCAAGGCCGGTCCAACCCGCAGCCTTCCCCTGCAACGCCGCGATATCGAACTGTCCGTTGGGATCATGCTGAATTGCGGCATTCGACGCGCCCAGATCGCGAATACGCCGCGTCAGACGCCGTGTGTCGACACCGGAAACACCTACGAGGTTGTGACCCTTCAGCCAGGCGTCATAGTGCCGCGCCGAGCGCCAGTTGGCAGGCTCCGTAATGGTGGCGCGCAAGACGCAGCCACGGGCGACCGGTGTCGTGGTTTCCAAATCTTCCTCATTAGTGCCAACATTGCCGATATGCGGAAACGTGAACGTGATGATCTGGCCTGCGTAGGATGGATCGGTCATGATTTCCTGATAGCCGGTAAGCGAGGTGTTGAAACACACTTCACCGACCGCGTCGCCGATCGCGCCAACGCCCTGGCCCCAAAAGACCGTACCATCGGCAAGAACAAGTGCTGCCGTCGCATCTTCTGGACGCGTGGGGGCCTGATTCGTCGAGTCGGACATTCGAGTATAACTCCTCGCGCCCGGAAAACCGTTTGAGATCAAAACCTTCGGTATAACCGAACAATAAAGGCCAAAAAATTACCCTTAAAGGGGCAAGCTGTCTAAGCAAAACACATGCCGCCGTCAATAGAGGATATAATAATATTTATATTTATTTTCAAGGGGTTATTATATTTTATCTGGTTGCGGTAAAATCCATGTTCTAGTAAGGTCCGTCGATCATCGCCAATACAAACGGGGGGCATGTCATGCTGCGCGAGCGGCTCGATACAGCGCTTAAGGAAGGGCTCAAGGCGAGAGATAAATGTACGGTTTCGACGGTTCGACTGATCCTGGCGGCGGTTAAGGAACGCGATATTGCGGCGCGCGGGAAAAGCGGCGACGAGGCTCATGTTGACGACGACAAAATTCAGGCACTGCTGCAGACTATGGTAAAGCAGCGTCGCGAAAGCATCGAGATGTACGACAAAGGTGGCCGCAAAGATCTGGCCGACCAGGAGGCTCGTGAAATAGTAGTCATCGAGCGTTTCCTGCCGACGCAGATGGACGAAGATGCGATCAAGGACGCCGTCGAAGAGATCATCGTGGAAACGGGAGCAAGCGGGCTCAAGGAAATGAGTTTGGTAATGGCTGCGTTGCGCGAACGACATCAAGGCGTGATGGACTTCGGAAAAGCCGGGGCGATGGCCAAGGCGGCGCTTACCTGAGAGTGCACGGAACCGGACGGTTGTCGGTCCAGATCAAGCAACGCCGTGCGACTATTATTTCGGCGGACAATTGGATGGGCCGCACAGGAAAGGCAGTTGCCGGGTTATGAGTTTCCCATCTCGATTCTTGGATGAACTGCGCGGCCGGACAGCGCTTGCTGATTTGATCAGCCGCAAGGTTTCACTTCA
>CAXGSZ010000434.1:0-3119 GCA_964012455.1 uncultured Alphaproteobacteria bacterium | reverse complement strand
AGTCCCATACGGTCCTTCATACCGTACCAGAAATACACCATCGGCAGGAACCACGGCCGTCCGAAATAAAGCGGTTTGGTGACAAAATCGTCGGCTGCGAACGCGGTCTCCGCTTCACGATTGCCGACAATGGAATGTGCCGCCTTGGTGCCGAGCCACCGCGCCCATACGACGCCAGAGCCACAGAACCCTGTCGCATAGTGCACTCCTTCATTGACCACCAGCTTAGGCATGAAGTCGAAGGTGAAACCAGTGTAGCCCCACCACGAATGCGTCAATCCGACATCCTTCAATTCGGGAAAGATCTCGCTCAGGACCTTTTTCAGATGGCGCGATTTCTCGATTGAATCGTCCGTAATCGTGCCTGCCTTACCGCCAAAGACAATCCGCGTGCCATCCGGTGACGGGCGGAAGTAATTATAGAGGTTGCGGGATTCCCCGAGCATCCGCTTCTTCGGCATCAACCGGTCCATCACATCCTGTGGCAGTTGCTCGGTCGCAATTATCTGGCTCGGGATCGGAATGACGCGCCGCTGTAACCACGGTGTCGCCTTGCCGGTATATCCGTTTGTCGCCACCACGACATTGCGGGCCCGGATGCTGCCACGGCTTGTGGTGACCTCGAAGCGGTCGCCATCGCGCTGAATTCCGGTCACCTCAGTTCGGTTCTGAACGTCCACACCGGCCTCCATCGCGCGTTCGAGGATGCCATGATGCAGCTTGCCGGGATGCACACCATGGATATCCGTGCGAATCTGGCCGCCGTAATACAGGTCACTGCCGATCTCGCTGTGCTGGTCGGATTTTTGGACCATATAGGCGCCGGCGTCGAAATGTTCGTTCAGGAACTCCGCCTCACGGGCCATGTTGTCAAAGTGTTTCGGGCGGTTGGCGCCGGTCCATCGGCCGACCTCTTGGTAGTCGCAATCAATACTCTCTTGCGCGACGAAGCGTTTCAGGTCTTCCCGCGCGGTCATTCCTTCGCGGTAGATTGCCTTCGCCCGCTTCAGCCCGAAGGTCTTCACCATGGTCCCGAATGTCATACGCAAATTGCCGCTGGCAATGCCGCCGTTCCGGCTCGATGCTCCCTCTCCAGGCCGGTCTTTCTCCAAGACCGTGACCTTGCGTCCGGCACGTGCCAGAACCAGTCCTGCACTCGACCCGGCGAAGCCGGAGCCCACAATCGCGACATCTGTCTCCGCCGGCAGCGGGGCTTCCGGCAACTCACGGCGCGGCGCCGCTTCCCACCAGAAGGGATCGAGATCGAGGTTTTCATTCATAGTTGGACTCCTGTTCTCGAAAATTTTGCCTAAACCGAGCATAACGAAGACGTATGGCGGTTCCCAGCTGCCATTGAACCCACCTCTCTCAGACTAGCGGCGGCCATGGGCCGACGCATCTTTTTGCTGCTAATAGATTGGGTCTGTAGATTCGGCATGCTGGCTCAACCGCGGCATGACATCTTCCGCGAGCATCCGCATGGAGCACCGCCACATATCCTTCTCGTCCCAATCATGTCCGGTCATCAGCAGCGTACCGAACGGACCGACCTCGTCGCGATACGCGATGAGCTTGTCGAGGACGGTATCTGCGTCCCCGGCAATCACCTGATCCTCCAGGGCTTCGTTGACCTGGCCGGCAACGAATGCTTCTCGCTCCTGATGCGTGGCATCCATCATATTGCGCTTCGCTTCGAGCGTTCGAAGATAGTGGAAGTAATGACGGAAGCCGCCCTCTTCCTGTGCTATGTAGTCAGCGGCACGATCGTTGGTGTCGGTCACGAGAATGCTGCGCCCAGCCCGCCAATTCTCCGGGTCGGGCCGCTTGCCGATTTTTTCGCGTTGATTGCAATAGTCCGTCCATTGATTCTTCACAATCCCAGCAGGCACGAAGTTACCCGAGATCGGGATCCAGTCGCGCTGTGCTAGCAATTCCGAAGCCCCTGACTTGGGACTACGCATCGCGTAAGCTATCGGCGGCCCGGGATTCTGCAAGGGTTTCGGCAGTCGACCGACGCCAATATCGTCCTCGACGAAAGCGCTCAACGAGATTTGCCAGAACTTACCATCGTACTCGAGGGGCGCATCCCGCGACCACAACAGTTCCATAATATCGACGCATTCGACCATCATGGCGTAGGACTGTTCCCTATCTATCCCGAAAAGTTCCGAATCGCTGATCAATCCACCTGGCCCGATTCCCACCATTGCGCGACCGCCGCTCAACTGATCGAACATCGCAAGCTGCATCGCGAGTTTGACAGGATGATGATAGGAGAGATTGACGACCGCCGAGCCGAATTTCACATTCTTCGCTTCGTACATCGTCGTCGCCAGGAACAGAAACGGATCGGTGATCGGTTCCGAGATCGACGTCTGATGTTCACCGATCCAGACTTCCGTCATCCCAAGCCGGTCCGCCAATAGGACCTGCTCCCGATTGTCCGCCATCATATCGCCGTACGCCCGTTCCTTCGGGTGCAGCGGCATCGCGAAAACACCTAAATGTACCAATGGCTTGCTCCGTTCTAACAGCTCATAGGAAGTATAATGCGGTGCCGATTAAAGAAACCGCCGCTATCGGGAAACGGTGCACACGGAAAGCGATTCCCTAACCCGAATACACCGCGTCGATGAGTTGTGGACCATCGGTGGCGAGGGCGGCCTCGAGCTTTGCAGTAAAGTCCTCCGCCTCCGTGCACCGGTGTCCCTCCATGCCCATGCCTTGCCCGAGATGCGCCCAATCGATGTCGGGATTACCGATGTCGAAAAGCCTGTCTGCTTTGGCACCCAGCGTGTTGGCGCCTGTCTTAAAATACTCATGCTCAAGTATTTTGTATCGCCGGTTGCTGAGGATTACCGTCACCACATCGAGGCTTTCCCGCGCGAGGGTCCACAGTGCCTGATTGGTATACATACCTCCGCCATCTGACTGAATACAAAGCACCTTGCGATCGGGACAGGCGACAGCGGCGCCCACGGCAAGCGGTATGGCCATGCCGATGGATCCACCGGTGAGGCCGAGCCAATCATGCGGCGCCGCACCGCGGGTATAACCGAAGATCGGCCCGCCGGACGTGGTGGTCTCGGCGGCAACTATGGCGTTGTCCGGCATAAGCG
>CAXGSZ010000433.1:0-3124 GCA_964012455.1 uncultured Alphaproteobacteria bacterium | reverse complement strand
GAGCCGATCCCGGCAATGCCGACCTTCCATCCGGCGTTTCTGTTACGTCAGTCGGCCCAGAAGCGGGAGGCCTGGCAGGATTTCCTCGCGGTTCAGGAAAAGCTTGAGGAAATTGATTGAACCCCTCCGTTCGGCGCGAACAATCCGGTCGGCTGCTTGCGCCGAATCCGTTTCTCAAGTAGGACTGGCATCGTGAAGGGCTGGGGTAAATATTTACGTTCCGGGGGCAAAAGAACTTGCCGATAAAGCGAGTTAGATGTGTGGTTGCGATCTCGATAATTGCGGCCGGCGGCATGGTTGCGGGATTTTCCGCAGCGGCGGATGGGCCGCAGGACACGGCGGCGCTGCCGATTGGTGTCGATGCTAACGATTCGCGCGCCGCTCTTCCCGAAATTCTTGCCGTCCATGATGCTGCTCGTTACCGAAGGATTTTCGAGCTTCAAAAAGACGGGCAATGGCAAGCGGCGAACGCGCTGATAGACAAACTTGGCGACCGTTTGCTGATGGGGCATGTACTTTATCAGCGCTATATGCATCCAACGAAATATCGCTCGCGATATGTCGAGTTAAAGAAGTGGATGGCCTCGTATTCGGATCACCCGGGTGCCCGTCGCGTCTACCGACTGGCGCTGCGCCGCAAACCGGGCAATTGGCGCGCACCGCAGCAGCCGCTGGGTGTTTCTTTCGGGCCTCTACCGCCTGAGTTGGACCTAAACGCGCAGGCCGAGAAATCCTCGAAGACAAGTTACGGCACTCGCAAACAGCAGCGTCACGCCAGTTACGTCACACGCCAGATCAAGTCGCTGGTCCGCCGAGGTAGACCAACGCAGGCGCTAAAACGATTACGGCGCAAGGATATCCGCCGCGGCTATCATACGGTGCATTACGACCAGGCTCTTGCGATCGTTGCACGCGGTTTCTATCACGCAAATAAGGATGAAAAGGCGCTTCGAACTGGGGCTCCAGCCATCGCGCGATCCGGTGTAAAGGCGCCGATGGCACTCTGGTGGTCGAGCCTTGCTGCATGGAGGTCGGGTAAATTCTCGCTCGCGGCAGAACATTTCGAGCGCCTCGCACGCGCCGATCTCGAAGATAATTGGATCACGTCGGGTGCGGCATTTTGGGCGGCACGTGCCCAACTTGCGGCGCGGGAGCCCTCAAAGGTCAATCCGCTTCTGGCGGTTGCCGCGCGGCATTCGCGGACATTCTACGGTTTGCTCGCAGCGCATGCGCTTGGTGAGGCGCCAACTTTTGAGTGGGATCTTCCGAAGCTTGGCGAGATCGAGATGAACCTGCTGTCGCAGGCCCCGGCGGCAAAACGCGCACTCGCCTTGATTCAGGTGGGCGAGGCGACGCGTGCCGAGTGGGAGCTCAAACGGTTCACCGGCAATCTGTCGCCGGAGCTTGCGCGAATTTTGCTCGGCTTGACCGCGAAGGCCAATCTTCCCGCGCTTGCCTATAGCCTGGGGAGGCTGCTCGAATCGCACGGCGGATATCGCTACGATGCGGCGCTATACCCGCTGCCTGAATGGACGCCGAAAGGTGGGTATCGCATCGACCGGGCGATGATCTTCGCGCTTATACGTCAGGAGTCCGGATTTAAACCGAAAGCTAAGAGCCGGGCCGGCGCGCGCGGTTTAATGCAATTGATGCCACGCACAGCAGGGCTTGTTGCGGGCAAACGGTTCCGAGGGCATGGCCGCTACGCGTTGTTCGATCCGGAGTACAACATCGGTCTCGGGCAGCAGTATGTCACCCATTTGCTCGGTCTTCCGGGTATTGAGGGGAACCTGTTTTACGCAACGGTGGCGTATAACGGAGGCCCGGGCAACCTCAACAAGTGGCGCCGCAAATCCGACTATCAGGACGACCCACTTTTGTTCATCGAGAGCATTCCGTCACGTGAGACGCGTGCCTTTGTTGAGCGTGTGTTGACGAATTTGTGGATTTATCGCTTCCGGCTCGGCCAACCCGCGTCGTCGCTTGACGCAATTACTGCTGGGACCTGGCCGCGGTATCAGGCTCTCGACGCAACAGCACGAAAGGTCGTCCAGCGTGCCGATTGACGAAAATCGTCCGTTCTTGCCGGTCAATATCGCCGTGCTTACGGTCTCCGATTCGCGCACCGAGGCCGATGATCAATCGGGTGACACCTTGGTGGAGCGCCTGGAAGCAGACGGGCACAAACTTGCGGACCGGGCGATCGTGAAAGACGAAGCGTCACTAATTGAGGCGCGCTTGCTCGATTGGGTCGACGATCCGGAAATAGATGTCGTTGTCGCGACCGGCGGAACCGGTGTTACTGGTCGCGATGTGACACCGGAAGCATTCGAACGCGTGTCGGAGAAGTATATCCCGGGTTTTGGTGAGCTGTTCCGTTGGGTGAGCTATCAGAAGATCGGAACATCAACCATCCAAAGCCGTGCGGTTGCCGGTGTGGCCAAGGGCACTTACCTGTTTGCCTTGCCCGGTTCCACGGGGGCCTGCCGTGACGGGTGGGACGAAATCTTGCATCATCAATTGGACAACCGGTTCCGCCCCTGTAACTTCGTGGAATTGATGCCGCGCCTTCAGGAAAAATAACCGCGCATTCGCTAGTCCACGTAGCTGGCAAGATGGGGCGTCGGCAGCTCAGTTTCGAAAAATCTTAAGGTACCGTGATCGCGAACTTCTTCCGCCGCAGCGACCATTGCACGGATTGCCGTTCAATATAGCGATGTCGCCAGAATGATGCGTCGGACCCCGGCGGCTTCCAGCTCGGCAACAGCGAACGCCTCCCCGGGGATGCCGACCATAAGATTGAATGGTCGCGATACCGCTTTACAGACGGCGCGTACGGAGCCGATGTCCGGGAGACCCGGTGTCATCAACACCGTTGCACGTGCTTCCTCATAGGCCTGTGGGCATCGGATCGTAGCGTCGAGATCCGGTTTTCAGCGCAGAAAATTCTCGCACCGTCCCGTAAGTTCGAAATCAAAGTCGAGAGATCGCGCTGCCTCAATACCGGCTGAAATCCTTTCGAGTGCTACGTCGAAGGGATAGATCGGTTGATTTTTGTCTTTGGTAGCTGTCTTCGATCGTGCACCCGACGAGGCCGGCTTGAAGCGCCCCGCGCACGGTTTCC
>CAXGSZ010000432.1:0-3140 GCA_964012455.1 uncultured Alphaproteobacteria bacterium | reverse complement strand
TACTTGGCGGCGCAGGCGGCGGGCCACAATGCCGTCGCGCTGGCGCCCCGCCGCGATACGGTGCTGTCGTCGCTCGACACGCGGCTGGGCCTCGCCGCACCCGACAACATGCTCGTGCCGGGCGATCCCGAGCGCTGGGAGCGCTACACCGCCTATCTCGACAAAATCCTCGAAGAGGGGAACTCGCAGCTCAACACCCGCAATTTCGACCACAGCCTGCTCGCCGCCTGCCAGCATACCGAGATCGGTCGCGACATCGGAATGCCGGTGGCCGACCAGCGGCAGTTCGTGTGGATCACCCGTCCCGGCCACAGCCGTGAGGCGATCGACATGAACGGCCCGCTTAAGCCGATCGTCTTGTCGTGCCCCGACCGTTTCGAGGTGCCCGCGCGCATGCCCTTGCCGGCCGGCATGGCGCGCAGCCTGACTTATGCCGACAGCGAGGTCGTCAACGTCGAGCAGCCCAACGAACGGCAGGACATATTCGGCAAGCTGGCCTACGGCCTGCTGGGCCGGACGCGCGTTCAGCGGCGGAACTTCGAACGCTATTTCGACGCCCATCGCGACGACCGTTTCGCACCTGACGAGGTCACCCGCGGGCTCACCGATCCGCGCCAGATCTCGCTGATCCTGATGGCACTGTTCGCCACCGACCTTACCGCGGTCAACAACGTGCACCTGAAGCTGGCGCGGATGCGGCGCGAGCTTGCCGACCGGATGGAGCGCGAACTGAACGATGTGCTCCCAGGCGAGATGAGCGCGGTTCTGCTCGATCGCGAGCGGCTCAGCGCGAACCTGGGCGGTCGCTACGCCTTCGCCAACGCACTGAGGGGCGTTCCCGGCAGGTCGCCGGCCGAGATACGGCTCGCGGTCTTTCGCATCCTGACCGGGGCGCCGCGCGAATCGAGCGCCAGCGGCCGGCGCGATCTGGTCGACGAGCTGTGGACGTTCCTTCTGGCGCTCGAGCGGGCGGGAGCGGAAGTGCGGGCCAATTCCGGATCGGCCAAGATCCGCCATCGCTACACCGGCGGCACGACCGACCTGTTCGTGACGGTTCTCTACAGCCACCTGTTCATGACCGGTTCCGTTACTCCCGGCAAGATCAACCGCGGCGACCTGATTGGCGAGGTGGGCACCACAGGCAACGCTGAGAACATCCACCTGCATACCGAGACCAAGGTCGAGCTCGGCCGCGAACAACTCGGGTTCTGCTATCCGTTCGAGTTCTTTCCCTTGCGCCCGCCGCCTTGACGGCTGGAAACTCTTTGTTCTCCGATAGATATGATCCCGCATTTTCAAGCAATTTATTGATGCGTATGAATCAGTTGAAGGCGCACATCAGCCTTCTATTCAAACCGCAGCGAATGGCGGCTTTCAGAAACGTAACAAGTGACCTCAAATGACCGGAGCTAGGCTTTTGGGCCGTTTGCGGACAGTCCGCTCTCGGCCATCTTTTGCGAAAAGCCGTCATTCCGCTAACGACCCGATTGCGGTCGTTCGCTTGTCGGCTAAGCTTTCGGTATGAACGAGCCAAACCCATACGCAGGTGTGTCCATCGCCTTAGTCGGATTCGCGATCCTTTTGAGTGGCTGCGAACCCGAGCGAGGCATTCGAGCGCATCGGGATTTTACTGATGCGGTAAGTATCGACTGTATCGATCGCGCGCTCAGGGAGACTTTCGGCGAGATTGAGCGCTGGGATTATGTCAGCGGCGGACGGCATTTTCCCGAAGGAACGTCAGTCGCGCAGTTCGCGTATTTTAGTCTGCCGGATCGCGATGGATGGGCAACGATAAAGGTCGGTTCCGCGGAGCATGCAACTCGCATCGTTCACGACTTCAGTGGCATCGGTGCGGAGTTGCCCCAAGCTGCTTTCCCGCCTGCGTTGGAGGCGATGGAACGGGCAACCGCTGCCCTCGAACGTTCATGTAAAATCCGGCTCGATGGCATGGAGATGCGCGAAGTTGGACAGAACGTCGAAGCAATAGGTTAGCTGAAGCGGCCAGTCCGCTTCCCACCCATCTCGTGACACTTTCACTAAGCTAGGAATATGCCAAGAGCGAACAGTCAGCTAACGACCCAGAAGCGGACATTTCTATTGTTTCCCGCTGCACCCTGCTCGATACTGGTTGCGGGGAATAGCTTATCAATGACTAGGTAGGCAGAGAGCAGCGTGTGTGAGAATGTGAGTGCCCGGGGAGGGCTTAGTGCAGTTTTCAAAATTGCGAAGGCTTGGGGCCTGAGCGAGGACGAAGAGGCGGCCATACTTGGTCAGCCGGATCGCGAAGTGCTGCGCGCCTGGAAGGAGGAAAGTGGACCGGAGATCGGCAAAGAGACGAAGCTGCGGATGTCCTACGTTCTCGGCATCTTTCGAGCGATCAACACGCTGCTACCCGTCCCTGATGTAGCCGACGCATGGATGCGCAAGCCGAATGAGGCCCCGATCTTTGGCGGCCGTAGCGCGCTTGATCGGATGACGGACGGCCAAATCGAGGACCTGAAGATCGTTCGGCAATATCTCGATGCAGAAGCACCGCCCCTAGACTACCCCAATCGCATGTTTGCCGTGCTTAAAGGCAAGATCGAGATACCCGATGATTTCGATGAGCTGCCTGATGATATCATCTCCGCGATGGAAGGCCGGTAGCGGCGGAGATTTGAGTAGGCGGCATTCCTCGCGTTCCGCTCATCCGTTCGGGCGAGGGCGATCAATTTTCGTAGGTCCGACAACCCAATATCTTACACTTTTTGTCGACCTCGTGTTTGATGAACGCTGGAGTTTCAAAATCCGTCGGATTCTCAATCTTCCGCATGGAACTGCAAATCGTTTTCGTACCGGAGCAAAGCGAATTTTTCTGCAAATCAGTCGTTTACCTACACTACGGATCTTTGCACGGTTGCAGCCGCAACTGAAGAAAATATGGCTGCTTCCCATGATCCTTTTTCCAATTCTTTGTACTGCGTGCAGCCCACTACCGGCAGCGGTTGCAATCGAGACTTCCTGCACCGTGACAGATGGGGACACTATCCGCTGCGGTGATGAGCGGATACGCCTGCTCGGGATCGATGCGCCGGAAAAGCCAGGACATTGCCGGCGAGGGCGCCAGTGCGCGCCCGGCGACCCGTTCGCTTCGACCGGGA
>CAXGSZ010000431.1:0-3141 GCA_964012455.1 uncultured Alphaproteobacteria bacterium | reverse complement strand
CGCCCCCATGCCGTTCGCCCAGAAAGCGTCGATCTGTCCTTCGGCGAGCACCTTAGCGGCCTGAACACCAAACGAGACGTCGGGGCCTGTGCCGGGCACCGGCGCGATCTGCACGTTGTCGCCTTCGATATCGATCCCCCATTCGGTTAACATCCGGCGGAGGCCGAGTTCAACGAAAGGCGCCGCACCAATCCGCTGTCCCTTGACCGCATCGATATCACCACGCTCGGCGTCGAGGTCGGACCGCACGACGAGCATCCAATACATGCCTTGCGCCAGGGCGCCAAGCAGTTTCGCGCCTTCCCAGTTCTTGAAGGCGGCGAGCGGCGCATGCGCCGCGCCGGCGACGAAATCGATGCCACCGTCCCGCATCACCTCGCAGGCGTGATTGACGGGAAAGATATGCTCCAAGGTCATATCAATGCCTTCTTGCTTGAAGTAGCCGAGCTCAACGGCCGCGACCGCAGGGAAATAGGAATTGGTGATGAAGTCGGGGACAGCGATTTTCATTATGAGACTCCTCGGGGCGAGTATGGTTTCGAAGAAATGTGCACGCGAATGATAGACCGGCCAGCCTCAGTCTGTCGGCTTCCGGCGGCCTACGAGTTTTTCACCCGTCTCGAAGTAGCGGCCGGTCACAGCCTTTTCTGCCTCGTCCGTATTCTCTTCCGTCCAATCGGTCAGGGGGTAACCATGCCAAGGGTCCGATAGGTTCAGTGCCGGCAGACCGAGTGCGATCCAGCGGTCGCGCGCCTTTTCCATAAAATCTTGTCTTGGCAACGAGACCGGCAGATAGGGATGTTCGCGGCAGGCGTTGATCAGCATGGCGGACCCGCCCTGACCGTCGGGATAGTCCATATCTGGAGATGCCGGGACGGATGGATCGAGGCGCGGGACCTTGCCACGGATGACCTCGGTATCCCGGTGCGGCTGCGTCGAGAAGGCCATGGCCCAGATCACGGACTCGAGGGCGTTCGGATCGATGTCGGCATCGACGGCGACGAAATACTTGCCGAGCGAGGCATCAAATGCCGCCGCCGCGCGAAGCGCTTGCCACGGTTGTCCGATCGCCGGTCGGTCGAGTTGAATTACGAACATCATATTGCAGCCGGCCATCTCATGGCAGGCGACCTGGGTGACCGACGGGATGTTGCAGGCGTTCTTAAGATGATTGAGATAAATCGAGTCGAAGGCGACCTTCCGCATCACCGTGCTTTCGCTCGGCGGGAACTCGCTGATGATGCCCTGGTAGATCGGATCGCGGCGATGGGTGAGCGCCTTGACGTCGAAGATCTTCTCCATCTTGCGAGGGCCGAGATAGCCGCTGGCCTCACCGAAGGGAGCTTCAGGCTCTAGCGTATCGGTGCGAATCTCACCTTCGATGACCAGTTCCGCGTTGGCGGGAACCCGGGCGTCGAAGGTCTCTGCGGGGACGACCGGCACCGGCGCACCGTTGAGCGCCCCCGCGAGCCCGTACTCATCTACACCGTAAGGCACCTTGCTTGCGGCGGCGAGCAGGAGCGAGGGCGGGCCACCTATGAAGACCGCTGCCTGCAGTGGTTTTCCCATGCGCCGTGCTTTTTCCCATTGGATGGCGAGGTGTTGCGTCGGGACGTCCGTCGCGCATCCGATGCGGTCAGGCGCCTTGATCATGCCGCGATAGATACCGAGGTTGTACGAGCCGTCTTCGGGATCGCGCGTGACCCAGACGCCAGCGGTGATGAAGGGGGCCGGGTCGAAGCCCGGTGTCGATATCAGGTGCGGGAACCGGTCGACCCCGCCATCCAGATCGGGCGCCTTCAGGATGACTTCCTTGCAGGGTGCCGCGCCCGCCTTGACGAGCTCCGGCGGCAGGTGATTTGCCTGGGCTTCGGCCCACCGTGCGCCGATGCCGTCTGTTTCGACCCCGAGGGCAGCGGCGTATACCGCGCGGGAACAGCCGAGTGAGCCGAGGACCACCGAGGCATCGAAATCCTGTCCTCGCTGATCCGTCACTTTGCGGAACCAGAAGGCGCGTCGCTCAGGCTCTGGCAGGCCGCGAAACTGCAACCGCACCAGCGGCACCAGTTCCGTGTCCTTGCAGACGGGCTCGTCGACCACGTGCAGCAAGTCACGGCGCTGCAGCTCGGCAATGTAGTCGCGTAAATCTCCGTATGGCATGGTGCTAACCCCCTTGTTGTCTGCCGGACCGCCAATCTTCGCTCACAAGCTGTTCGCGTGCCCGTAGGCTCGCGCTGTCATATTGCCGCACCAATCGGTGTAGAAAGGCGCGGACAGCGTCTATCTCTTCCTTGCTGGTTCCGACGAACCAGCGGTCGTTGACGTCGCGCAGGAATGGCGCAAATGCAGACAGCCTTGCCCGGGTCTTGTCGGTCAGCGTCAAGGAGACGGCGCGGCTGTCCTCCGGGTCGCTGGATTTGTCGACCCAGCCACCGGTTTGAAGTTTGCCAACGATTGCCGTGACCTGTGTACCGGAGACCCGCAAATGGTCGGCGACGGTTCGGATCCTGATGCGATCTCGTTGACGCTCCAGATACATCAGGCCTGTTAGCACGGAGAATTCCGCTACGCTGACCCCAAGTGCCTTCGCCAGGTCACGGCGCATCGCCTGCAGGCGGCCCGACGTCGCATAGAGTAAGGCAATCAGTTCGCGGAACTCGGCATCGCTCCCACTGTCCAAGAGGGTGGTAAGAGAGACGGTGGGTTCGGACCTCTGACAAGAGGGTGGCATTATGTCTCCTAGCAAAACGCGTTTGGGAAATATAGTTTACCGACATAGCTATGTCTCTTATATAAAATTAATCGCAAATCGATCAGTTCGATCGGGGGAAAACTAGGATGTCGCAAACCGTACCATTCGCCGACGATCGCCTTCCTGGCGGGTTACGGACTGGCCCGCAGTTTCTTGAGGCGATCGCTGGGGACGGGCGGCGTGTGTTCGTCGACGGCGAAGAAGTCAAAGACGTCACGACGCATCCTGCCTTCGCGGAAACGGCGCGGACAATGGCATCATTGTTCGATATAGCGAGCGACCCTGCGAACGCCAAACTTATGACCTATGCATCGCCGACGACCGGTGCTCCAGTTAACCGCATTTGGCAATTGCCTGATTCGATTGAAGCTCTGCGTCAGCGGCGGGGC
>CAXGSZ010000430.1:0-3144 GCA_964012455.1 uncultured Alphaproteobacteria bacterium | reverse complement strand
GTTTACCAACATATTCACCATTGTCGGAACGAGGAGCGTATCGGTAATCTTACGCTCCTGAATTGTCTCGGCTGCCAGGCCTGGTGCATAGGCCGGAATGATCACGTGCGTCCCGGCGACCTGTGTTACTCCGAAAATCGCGATCCCACCTGCGATGTGAAACATAGGACAGGCATGAAGCCAGCGCATACCTTGCCAGTAATTGAAAGTATGGATGCAGTTCATGTTGTTGAACACAAGATTACGGTGGCTCAGCATGACCCCCTTGGAGCGCCCTGTCGTACCGCCGGTATAGAACAGACCGGCGAGATCATCGTCGCCACGCAGCGCATCCTCAACCGGGTCGGCATCGGCGATAAGATCTTCCATCTTATCCATACCTTCCGGCGCCTGGTCCTGACCCGCATAGACGACCCGCTCTACTGTCTCCAGCTGACCTTCAAGGTCCTCGAGCATCGGCAGGAAGCGATCATCAATTAACAGAATTTTGCTGCCCGAATCATTCAGCCAGAATGCCACTTCCAGCGCCGCCAGGCGGATATTGACCGGAACGAAAACACCGCCCGCCCAAGGAACGGCGAAAAAGTATTCGAAATAGAGGTCGCTATTCAGCGACAGCATCGCAACGCGATCTCCCTCTGCCAGGCCAAGATTTCGCAGCGCGCGGGCAAACTTTGCCACACGCGCGCCAACTTCGGCCCAGCTGCGCTCTCGTCCATCGCAAATGCTTGCCGGTTGATCGCCATAGAGCTGGACCGATCGCTTGAGTGACTGGGTGATGTACATGCGGCTTCCCTCCGTCCCATTCCCGGCGCAACGGTATAAAGAACGAGTGGTTTCGTCCATGCCGCGCCAATACCTTTTGGTGATACCTGCGGATGTACTAGACTAATTGAAAGCTCAATTGATCGAACGAGGGAGTGCAACATGCACGTTGGTGCCGCCGTTATATTCCAAAGCTACGGGAGCGAACTGCCGGATCGGCAAATTTATGCCAATGACCTTTCACTCGTCGATCTGGTGGAGCCGCTCGGATATGGGTCGATCTGGAGCGTCGAGCACCACTTCACCAACTACACCATGTGCCCCGATGTCTACCAGTTTCTGTCCTACTGCGCAGGACGCACGAAGACGGCAAAGCTTGGCTCGATGGTAATCGTGCTGCCCTGGCATGATCCGCTGCGCGCGGCGGAGGAAATTGCCATGCTCGACAATATTTCCGGTGGACGCGTCATACTCGGTATCGGACGCGGCGCCGGAAAGGTTGAATTCGATGGCTTCCGTTTGGATATGGGCGAAAGCCGCGAACGTTTCGTCGAAGCGGCGCAGGCTGTCCTGGGCGCGCTTGAGAACGGTTACATGGAATACGACGGAGCATTCTACAAACAGCCGAAAAAAGAGATCCGCCCGGCTCCATTCAAGAGCTTTCGAGACCGCACCTACGCCGCCGCCGTCTCTCCGGAATCTTCAAGAATCATGGCGGAACTTGGCATCGGTATCCTAATAATTCCGCAAAAGCCGTGGGATGCTGTCGCAGAAGAGCTTGAAGCCTACCGCGCCATCTTCCGCGAAACGAACGGTTTAGAAGCACCGCCACCGATTTCGGCAGGATGGGTATTCTGCGATGAAGACAAGGACCGAGCCGCAGAAATGGCCGTAAAGTATATTGGCGGTTACTGGGAATCCGTCCTGGAGCACTATCAATTCGCAGGCGACCACCTGAAGACGATGAAAGGCTATGAGTATTACGGCAAGTTCGCAGACACAATACAGAAATACGGCGCCGACAGCGCGACGGAATTCTTCATGAATCTCCAGGTTTGGGGGACACCTGACATGTGCTACGAGCGCATTGTCGATATCAGCAACCGGACAGGCGCCGATGGATTTATTGGCGTCTTTGGATATGCGGGAATGCCGGGCGAAGAAGCGGAACGCAATATGCGGCTATTCGCAAATAAGGTCGCACCGCGGCTCAAGGATCTGCCGACAGCGGCTGAACGCGCACGCCGCGCTGCCTGAGACCGCTCAATAGAAGTCCGAATAACGCGCTATCATATCGATGTCGCACCCGTTTCCACCAACATCAGCAGTGTCTGCGTCACGGTGACAAATTGACGTCCTGAGATATTAAGCCGATCAAAACCACGGAGTGGTCGGGGGTCTGCAGGTTACGCGCGATTTTCGCGCGTTCGACCTTTAGCTTATCCGGCGACAATAACACTTGCTCGAAAAGACAACCGGTCACTTCGAGGTCGAAATTTAGCACGATGTTCGTCCCCACAAGGTGAAACCGGCAACGCATCTTGCAACCTGGCCGTCGCCCGACCCCAATCAATGCGATGTTGGGAAGCATCTCAAGTGAGATCTCGATCGGATCGATATCCCTGCGTCCGGGCACCCGGCCGGAATGACATTTCGTCTACAAACAATCGACAAGGCGGCTGTCGGCCAACTCTGTCGCCATGATATTTGCCAACCTTTCGCTGCCTCCAAAGGCCCCCTTTTCGGGGTGTCTTCCCGCAACCTATAAGGTAATTAACTAAATTCGGGAATAATCCCGACCGCAGACTAAAAAATAAGCAATGCTAGCGCGATTTTGTATTTTCACTCAGATGTTTAAGGCCGTACGCCAAATCGTGCTTTCGGACCAAGGTTCGTCGCCAGTTTGGATTGCATCGCCTCGACATATCGCGCCAAATAAGGTCGCGTTTCCCGGGGATCAAGAATGTCTTCCACACCGAATGCTTCTGCCGTCCGAAACGGTGAAGCGAAGGCGCGCAACTCCGCCTCAAGTTCAGCCTCCTTCGTACGCGGGTCGTCAGCCGCCTCGATCTCACGGCGATAGGCAACCGCAACTCCCCCCTCCACTGGAAGTGACCCCCATTCCGCCGACGGCCAGGCCAGTTTGATATTGACCCCGCGCTGCTGGCAGGTCGCCATGCCCGCCATGCCGTAACACTTCCGCACAACCAACGTAATGACAGGAACAGTGGCCTGACTGGCTACATAAACGGCCCGCATACCGGCCCGCAAGACCCCGCGAGACTCCGCTTGCAGCCCGACCATGAAGCCGGGTACATCGACCAGAAAGACGAGAGGGATATGAAACGTGTCGCAGAGTTCGACGAAATGGCATTGTTT